>JACCSE010000037.1 GCA_013813145.1 Gemmatimonadales bacterium | reverse complement strand
CGGTATCACCTGACCAGCAACCCTGGCCTGCAACGAATCATTCCAGCTCCCCGGTTGAGTGAACCACTCTGAGCCGGGGCTGATTCGCTTCGCGTTGGAAATCACTCTGCCCCAAGGACTTGAGGACGACGCCGCAGGGGACCCTGATTTGCGTTTGCGCTCCGGCACGTCCCCCCAGTGCGCCCTTCCTTCGCGAGGCTCCCATGCGTCGTTTCGTCCCTGCCGTTCTCCTGCCGCTCCTTGTCTCCTGCTCCGAGCAAACTCCAGCGACCGCGCCGAACGACGGCGGCGGTTCGACTAGCCGGGCCGTGCAGCTCTCCGGCTCGAAGAGCTTCGGACAGCTCGTCTATGGAGTGGATGTGGCGAACAACCTGGTCACCTTCACCACCGGCAAGGCCAACCAGCAGCTCTCCAGTGCGCCGATCACCGGGCTCGCTTCCGGTGAGACCATCGTCGGCATCGATTTCAGGCCCAGCGCGGTCGCCCCTGCCGCACCGGCCAGCATCGGGAAGCTCTACGGCGTGAGCAGCGCCAGCAAAGTCTACCTCATCGACCCGACCACCGCCGCGGCATCGAACGGCCAGGCGCTGGTGACGGTGACGGGCACCCCGGTGGCGCTCCTGGGTACGGCGTTCGGGGTGGGGTTCAATCCGGTCCCGGACCGGCTCCGGGTGCACAGCGACGCGGACCAGAATCTCCGGATCAACGTAGACAACGGCGTCACCGCGGTGGACACGGCGCTGAGTTACCCGGCCGATGGGACCGATCCCCGGATCGTCGCGACCGGGTAACCAACAGCGACAATGACCCGGCCACCGGCACCGTGCTCTACGCCATCGACGCAGGTCGCGACGCATTGACCGTCTTCGACATACCATCGGGCCCCAACAGCGGAAAGATGTCGGTCGTGGGCGCTCTGGGTGTCGATGCGGGTGACCTCTCCGGCTTCGACATCGACGGGACGATCGGCGTCGCCTATGCGACGCTCACCGGTTCCCCGTCCGGCAAGCCGACGCTCTACCGGATCGATCTCGCGAGCGGCGCCGCGACTCCAATCCGGCTCATGGCGCAAAGCGCTCCCCTCGTCGGGATCGCCCTCGCTCCCTGAAGCGCGCCAGCCTCCGCAGCAGGTCGGCCAGCGGCGAAGCGCGAAGCCCCCAGAGGAGTCAGCTCTGGGGGCTCAGCGCATCGATCGACGGAGAAGTAGATCAGCACGGTGCGGGCGTTTCGCCTGGACGGCCGGGCGGCCGCGCCCAGGCATCCGCCATCCGCGCAACAACTTCGGTAGAATTCCCGGGCTGGTATCCGAGTTGCCGGGCAGGACCCCGCCAACCCTCTCCGGAGAGCCCTGATGCCTATCTCGCGAGTGCAACTTCTTACCGCTGTCACGCTGATAACCGGCCTCGGCGCGTGCAGCGAGTCCAACATGGGTGAAGTCTCCCTCCAGCTCGCCACCCGCCGGGCCCCGATGATGAGCGCCGGCCCCCAGGCTGCCCTCGTCTCCGCGCCGGGTCAGCTCACCATCGTGCTCGGCCCGGACGAGATCGTGCTGGATCGGGTCCAGGTCGTCCTGCGCAAGATCCGTCTCGACGGCGCCCCGACGGCTTCCTGCGCCGAGGACGCGGAGGGCGACGCGCAGTGCGGCGAGGTCCGGCTCGGCCCGGTCCTGTTCGATCTCCCGCTGGACGACGAGGCCGAGCCGGCAGTGACCGCGCTGGTGCCGGTCGGCGTCTACGACCGACTCAAGTTCCAGATTCACAAACCGTCCAACGCCAACGGCGACGCCACTCTCGTGGCCGAGCATCCCGAGATGGAAGACGTCAGCATCCGGGCCACCGGGACCTACAACGGCACGCCGTTCGTCTTCGCCAGCGATCTGACCGAAGTGGAGGAGCTCTCGTTCGCGGAAGCGGTCGAGGTGGCCGAGGATGGTGAGCTGGCGCTTACCCTGCACGTCGACGCCGCGGACTGGTTCGCGAACGAGTCGGGGACCGGGCTGGTGGATCCGGCGCAGGCCAACGACGGGGAGTCCTACGAGTCGGAGGTGGAGCAGAACATCCGGGAGAGCTTCCGGGCCTTCCGCGACGCCGACGGGGATGGGGTGGACGACTGAGGCTGGACGACGGATCCAACCGTCAACAACCGCCGGATGGCGACGGTACCGGCTGCAGGCCGGCGTTGCCCAGGGCCAGGAGCCCGCTCGCCGAGATCGTCGCGGCTCCGCAGAACACGTTGTTGAGCAGCACCGCGTCGCTGCCGCTGACCGCGAGTGCACCGCCAACGCGACTGTAGGTGATCCCCGCTCCGCTCCCGATCAACGAAAGGTCCCCCAGGATCCGCGCTCCCCGAATCCGGTTGCCGCTCCCGTTGACGGTGACGTTGCCGTCGATGGTGACGGTCCCGCCCTGCGGACCTTCCCCGAACAGGGTGAGATTACTCCCGGAGAACGTGAGATCGCCGCTGTAGGTCCCCGAGCGCAGGAACACGATCACGTTACTGCGCGCGAGCACGGCGTTGACCAGTGAGGACAGGGGCATAAGCCGATGGTCGAATGCAGAAGCCGTGCCCTCCGAGCCGCCTCGGGCCATTCAGCCAACTCGCTGCACATCAACTGTTTCCAGGATTACGGTCCAGCCGGCTCAGGGGGGCTACAAGACGGAATGCGGATGGCTGGGCCGCCGCGGCGCCGCGCCCGTCACCGTGGCTCCGAGCTCACCCCCCAATCCGGCAGCCCACTGAGCCACGAAAACGGATCGATGGAGACGTTCTCCAGCCGCCGGTGTACCGCGGCCACGTTCACCGGAGCATAGAGAAATATGGCGGCCGCGTCCGCGGTCAAGGTGTCCATCGCTTGATGCCAGAGCCGCCGCGCGGAGGGCACGTCCCGGGCAGCCGTGGCGGCGTCGAGGAGCGAGTCGAACGAGGGGTTGGCATAGCGGCCGTGGTTCAGCACCCCCCAGCCCGACCGCGACCACTGGTCGGCGAGGCCACGCGGACTCGGCTCGTCTCCGTACGCCCCGATGAAAGCGTCGAAGCGTCCCTCTGCCAGCCGCTCCTGGAACACGGTGAACTCCACCGCCGTGACCGTGCTCGGAACCCCAACTCGCCGCCAGGCCTCCTGGATCGCCTGGGCGAACTGGCGGCGAGTCGGGCTGGTGCTCGGAACCAGGATATCGATCGGAGGCCCGGCAGATGCCGACCGGAGCACCGATCGGCCGGCCGCGCTGTCGAACTCCAGCACGTCGATGTCGTCGGACCAGATCCAGAGCAGTTGCGACATCGGGCCCGGCGGCACCTCGGTCCCTGGCCCGAGAAACGCGCGCGCGAGGCCCTGGCGGTCGAGCACCTGGGTGAGCCCACGCCGAACTTCGCGCCGGCTCAGCGTGGGGTGGGGGCGGCCACGCGCGTCGCGATGCCGAAATGCCAGGAAGCCGTAGTTCGCGGCGGGATACGGCCTGGTTCGGTAACCGCTGTCGGCTGCCACCCGAGCCACCCGGTCGGGGGTGCCGATGGACTCCATCAGGTCGGCTTCGTGGGCGAGCACCAGGTTCAATGCCGCATCCGCATCGCGCGCGAAGCGCCAGATGAGGCGGCGGATTTCCGGTGGCTGCTTCCCGGCGGTGTCGGCCGCGAGGATGAAGTGCTGGCCGCGGGTCCAGGACACTGGGCGATAGGGCCCGCTGCCGACGAGACGCGCGAGCGACGTATCGGCCGGCCACTCCGCTCGCGGGATCGAGTCCCACACGTGCTTGGGGAACACCCTCACGTGGTGCGTCGCGTCGTAGAGCTGCTCGGTTCCGCCCCGGCGGAAACGGACCAGCACCGTGGAATCGTCCTCCGCGCTCGCGGTCATCTGGCCGGCGATGCTGGACTGGGCCACGGCACCGACCGCCGCGTCGGCGTAGGCCTCGAAGGAAAACACCACATCCTCGGCGGTGACCGGCCGGCCGTCGTGCCAGCGGGCGTTCGGCCGCAGATGGAACCGCCAACTCAGCGAGTCCACTCGCTCCCAGCTCGCCGCCATGCCGGGCCGGTAGGCCGCCGTGTCGATCGAAGCGCCCTCCGGCGCGAGGGTGGCGAGTCGCTCGAAGACCAGATCGCCGATGTCCCGGCCGACAGTCTCGTAGACCAGTGGCGGCAGCAGGCTCGGGGGCTCGCCGGTGGCCGCGATGACGACGGTGTCGCAGCCGGGACAACTCGTTCCCTGGTCCGCGCAGCTCCCGGCCGCCATCGCGGTGACTCCGACAAGCCCCGCCCGGCGCCACACGTCCACGGCGCTACGAACCATGGCGACTCCCGTCTGCTGGAACTTGATGAAGGCGCGACGCCGGCCGAGTAACCGCGGCAGCCGGCCGCGAATCGGGAAGGAACGTACCCAGCAGCATTGACCCTGGAAAGCCGCCGAGTGCTGCTCTCGGTGGAACGAAGCGATGCGCGTGCTCAGGGAACTGGTACGTATCGATGCAGTCCGGGCCTGCGCATTTTTCCAAGTCATTCTTTGACAGCTACCTGCATGTTCGCGACAGGTGGGTCTCCGGCTTGCCCCTCAGGCGGCTCCCGGGTCGTCTGGACCCGGCGTGAGTCATCCACCCGCGGAGGAATAGCTAATGAAAGCGATCACCCTTCCCCTGGTACTTCGCCTGAGCGCCGTGGCAGCCGTCCTGTTATCGACCGCCTGTGGTTACGACGATCCGTCCGGTCCCGGCCCCGTGGAGGGGCGGCAAATGTACGCGGTGGACGGGTCCAATCAGTTGCGCGAGATCGACAGCGACAACCCGGGCGAGGAGCGCAGCACGGTCGCCATCACCGGCATGGCGAGCGGCGAGACCATGGTGGGAATCGACTTCAACGCGGCCGATGGCCAACTCTATGGCGTCGGCAGCGCCGGGAACGTCTACACGGTCAATGCCGCCACCGGCGCGGCGGCACGGGTGGGCGCCGGGCCCGTCGCGTCCCTGAGCGGCCAATTTTTTGGGGTGGACTTCAACCCGGTGCCGAATCGCCTCCGCATCCACAGCGAGAGTGGGCTCAACCTGCGGGTGGATCAGACCATCGGTGTGCTGGCCGCCACCGACGGGGTGCTGGCCTTCGCCGCCGTCGATGCGAACGCCGGCGCGACCCCGAATATCGTCGCCACCGCGTACACCAACAGCGTGACTCCGGCCCCGACGACGACCGCGCTCTTCGCCATCGACTCCGACCTCGACGTCCTGGTCACGCTGCCCAACCCCAACGATGGGATCATGGTGACGCTCGGCCCCCTCGGCGTGAACACCGGCGATGCCGCCGCTCTCGACATTGCCGGGGACGACGGGACCGCCTAGGCTGCCCTGACCACCGGCACCGGGGCCTCGTCGCTCTACACCATCGACCTGGCCAGCGGCCAGGGTACCCTGGTCGGCTCGATCGGCGGTGAGGCGGTTGTCGGTCTCGCCGTGGCGCCGTAACCCCATTTCGGGCCTCCTCCGGGGCGCCGGTCCCGCTGGGAACGATCTGGTTCCCGGCGGGACTGCCCGTGTCAACCGTTCCCCCCGGTCCGGCGTGCAGGATTGGGGACGGCCACCTGGGAGGAGCGGAGTGCCCGAGCGCGATTGGTGGATCGCCGTCGTACAGCTCTCGGACAGCTTTCACGTCGCGCTCACCGAACTGGCGGGAGAACTCGGCGCGGGCGTGGTCGAGTGGCGCCCGGAGCCGGGCGCAGCGCTTCCGCTCGGCGCCGGCGTCCTCCTGCTCATGGCCGGCGGAGAGGAAGCGGCCGCGCTCGAGCTTCTGGCGGAGCTCCCGTCCGCGCCGGTGCCACGCTACCTGGTCGGCGCGCTCCCCGACCACCGCCTCGCGGCCGCCGCGGTCCGGCGCGGCGCGCACGATTACTTCGCCTTGCCGGACGACCTCGATCTCCTGCGCCGCACCCTCGAGCGGGATGCCCGGGAGGCGCG
>JACCSE010000030.1 GCA_013813145.1 Gemmatimonadales bacterium | reverse complement strand
GGACGGCGCCTTCGCCGCGCGGCTCCGGCGGGACGCATGAGGATGCGGCGCCACTTCGGCCCTTCGTCGCTGGAGGCGCTCAGGGCCACCGCGTGGCGGGGATTTCTCCGCGACTTGGCCGCCATCGCCCTGGTGGCCATCCTCGGCTTCGCGCTCACTTCGTCGTGGATCTCGCCGGGCACCATGCTGACCTCGGACCACGCCGTACCGCGGGTGCTCGGGCTTCCCGAGGCCGAGGCCCGGCGGACCCTCGCCGGCCTCGGCTTGCGACCGCGGCTCGACGGCGACCGGGAAAGCCCCGACGTCCCCCGCGGCGCGGTGCTTTGGCAGGACCCGCCGCCAGAGATGGTGGTGCCTCCGGGCACGTCGGTGCAACTGGTGCTGAGCGCGGGCCCTGCCCCGGTCACCGTACCGGACGTGGTCGGCCTGGCGCAGCCCTACGCCGAGAAGATCTTCGAAGCCGCCGGCATCGAAGTAGGGAGCGTGGACACCGTGAGCGGCCGCGGGGAGGCGGGCGTCGTGCTTGCCACTCGGCCACCGTCCGGGCATGGCCGGTCACGCGGTACCACGGTGGACCTGGTGGTGAGCGGTGCACCCGGAGACGGACTATGACCGCGCGCATCGCCCCCAGCGTACTCAGCGCCGACCTCGGCAGGCTGCGCGAGCAGGTCGAGCGTGCCGTCGAGGGCGGGGCGGAGTGGATCCACGTGGACGTGATGGACGGCCACTTCGTGCCCAACCTGAGCTTCGGCGCGCCGATCATCCGGGCGCTGCGCCGGATCACGGACCGACCCCTCGACGTCCACCTGATGGTGGAGCACCCGGAGAGTTACATCGCCGACTACGCCGACGCGGGCGCCAACGTATTTACTTTCCACCCCGAGGCCACCGTGCACGTGCAGCGGCATCTGGCCGCGGCGCGCGAGCGCGGCATGCTCGCAGGGCTCGCGCTCAATCCGGCGAGCCCGCTCGCCCTGGTGGAGGAAGCGCTCGATGACCTCGATCTGGTACTCATCATGTCGGTGAACCCCGGATACGGCGGCCAGTCGTACCTGCCCCAGGCGAGCGACAAGCTCCGACGCACCCGCGCCCTGCTCGACCGAGCCGGGTCGCGGGCGGTGCTCGAGGTGGACGGCGGGATCACCCCGGAGACCATCGCCGAGGCCTGGAACGCGGGGGCGGACACCTTCGTCGCGGGCACCGCGGTGTTCGGTGGCGCCGATCCGGCTGAGGCGGTGCGCGAGCTCCAGCGGCGCTGCGCCGTACCGGTATGAGGGAGAGCCGTATGTCGAAGCAGTGGACCATCGTCGCCGTAGTCGTCCTGGGGCTCGTGCTCGGGGCGACTGGGCTCGCCATCATGGCACCGAGCGCCGCGGTCGAGCTCAACCGCCCCGCGCCCGATTTTCGCGTCCTCGACCTCGCCACCGGCGACTCGGTCTCGCTGGACGAGACCTATCGGGGCTCGGTCACCCTGGTGAACATCTGGGCCACCTGGTGCGTCCCCTGCCGGGCCGAAATGCCGTCCATGCAGCGGCTCTACGACTCGGTGGGACACCGCGGCTTCAAGATCGCGGCAATAAGCATCGACGAAGGCAGCCCGGAGGAGGTGATCGCCTTCGCCCGTGAGCTCGGGCTCACCTTCGACATCCTGCACGACCGCCACGGCACGGTGCAACACCGTTACCAGACCACCGGCGTCCCCGAGAGCTTCCTCCTGGACCGCCGCGGCATTCTGGTCAAGCGGGTGATCGGCGCGCACGACTGGAGCTCGCCGGCCAACCGCGGCATCGTGGAACGCCTGCTCGAGCAGCCCGGCTCGTAGCGTGAGCCCGGGCGGCGCGCTCGCCGATGGCTGATTGGATCCTGGGGATCGAGACTTCGTGCGACGAGACCTCCGCCGCGGTACTGCGGGCCGAAGGAGGGCGGGGGTCGCTCGCCGGGCTGGTCATCCTCTCGCAGGACGTGCACCGGATCTTCGGCGGCGTCGTGCCCGAACTGGCCAGCCGGGCCCACGTCCGGGCGATCGGTTCGGTGGTGGAGCGAGCGCTGTCCGACGCCGGGATCGGCCAGTCGCAGGCCGACGGCGTCGTCGTCACCGCAGGGCCGGGCCTGGTGGGCGCGTTGCTGGTCGGGGTGATGTACGGGAAGACACTCGCCTTCAGCCTGGACCGTCCGCTGCTCGGGGTGAACCATCTGGAGGGGCACCTCTTCGCCCCTCTACTGGAGGACGCCGCGCTGGAGCCGCCGTTCGTGGGACTGCTGGTGAGCGGCGGCCACACCATGCTGCTCGACGTGCCCGCCTGGGGTAACTACCGACTCCTGGGCCAGACCCTCGACGACGCGGCGGGCGAGGCGTTCGACAAGGTGGCCAACCTGCTCGGGCTGGGATATCCCGGCGGACCGAGCATCGAGCGGCTGGCGCGGGAGGGCCGGCCGGACCGCTTCCGCTTTCCCCGCCCGATGCTTCAAGAGCTGGAGCGCGGTGGACCCAACCGCTACGCCTTTTCGTTCAGCGGGCTCAAGACAGCCGTGCTCCGGGCGGTCCGCGCAAGCGATGACCTCGAGCGCGACCGGGCCGATCTCGCTCGTGGGTTCCAGGACGCCGCGCTCGACGTTCTGGTCGCCAAGACCGCCCACGCGGTCGAGAGCCTGGGCTATCCCACCGCCATGATCGGCGGGGGCGTCGCCTGCAATCGGATGCTTGCCGATCGGATGGCGGCTCGGCTGGCGGGAGCGGCACGGGTCAGCGTAGCTTCCCCGCGGCTCAACACCGACAACGCGGCGATGATCGCGGCCGCGGGCGCGTGGCGGCTCGATCGGGGGGAGCGGAGCGGCTGGGACCTCGAGCCGCGCGACGATCTCCCCATTCCGGGACTGCTTCCTCTCTTGTCCACCTCCGGGACCTCCTCATGACGGTCTATCCGCTCGTCTTCCAGCTCGGGCCGCTCGAGATCACCGGCTATGGATTGATGATGATGGTGGCCTTTCTCGTGGGCGGCTGGCTCATCGCCCTGGAGCTGCGCCGGCGCGGCATGGCGGAGGACTACGCGGCCGACATGATCGCGGCGGCGGTCATCGGGGGGATCGTCGGCGCCAAGCTGTGGTACGTCGCGCTGAACCAGGACCTGGGCTCGCTCTTTTCCCGGGGCGGGCTCGTGTGGTACGGCGGTTTCATCGGGGGCGCAGCGACGGTGATGCTGAACGGCTGGCGGCTCGGCGTGCCGCTCCGGTGGACCATGCAACTCGGAGCGCCCGCGCTCGCCGCGGCCTACGCGCTGGGCCGGGTAGGCTGTTTCCTGGTCAACGACGACTACGGCCGACCGACCGACCTAGGCTGGGGGATGCGCTTCCCTCGCGGGCTGCCGGCATCCACCGCCGGCAACATGGAAACGCTGTTCGGGATCCCGGTGCCGCCCGATACCGACCCGAGCACCGTGCTGGCGGTGCACCCCACGCAGCTCTACGAGACGGTGCTGATGCTCGGTGCCTTCGCGGTCCTCTGGCGGCTGAGGAAGAGCAGCTATCCCATCGGTTGGATCTTCGGGCTCTACCTCGTATTCGCCGGGGTCGAGCGATTCCTGATCGAGATTCTTCGGGCCAAGGACGACCGGTTCCTGGGACCCTTCACCCTTGCCCAGCTCACGAGCGTCATTCTCATCGCGATCGGCGCGACGCTGCTGGTGCGCTGGAAGACAGGTCCGAGCCCGGCTCCCGGCTCCTATCTGGGGGGTGGCAAGAAAGCCCGCTAGTCAAATTCTATACAGCCGGCCAAATCGTTAACTATCAACAGGTTAGCTACCAGCTTGAAGCAAGCGTACACTCTTTCGACAGTTTCACGCCAAGTCGAGGGCCGGAGCCAAAACGCTAAGATCTTGTCAGGGCGACACTTCCCAAATGTATACACTGTGGCATTCCACTTGCTTAAGACGTGTGCAGCGAGGCTCTTCGGAGCTTCACTGGCAAAGTGGTAGGTCGAAGAAGGGTGGAGTTGGCACATCGGCCTGACTCCGTATACTCAGGGGGCGATCTACCACCTCTTTACAGAACGGCCCGCCGGAATTGCCGGCGGGCCGTTTTGCTTAGCAAGCGATCATCCGGGATCCACCCGCTACTGATGTTTACCACAGAGGCACAGAGGACACCGAGGAAAGCAAGAACTTTGTGGGTGAGCCTGTTCACCCATCAGTTGCAGTTCTCTGTGTCCTCTGTGTCCTCTGTGTCTCTGTGGTGAAAGAAAGCGACGATCCTACCTTGCAGAGCCTCCCGGCGCCCGCTCGGCAATCACCAGTCCATCCTCGTCCGCCCAGATGAAATTCCCGCGGCGCATGATCACGCCTGCAAAGCCGACCTGCACCCCCCGCTCCCCCGAGCCGGTCTTGCCGCTCTTGCGGGGGCACGGGGCGAGCGCCTTGATGCCGATGCTTACCGATCGCAGCTCGGCCAGGTCTCGCACCGCTCCATAGACCACGATTCCGGTCCAGCCGTTCTCCGCGGCGAGCGCGGCGAGCTTGCCGCCCACCAGCGCGGTCCTGATCGAGCCACCGCCGTCCACCACCAGCACCCGGGCGCGGCCCGGGGTCTCCAGCAGGGTACGCACCAGCGCGTTGTCCTCGAAGACGCGGAGCGTCTCCACCTCGCCGGAGAACGAGCGCGCGCTGCCGAAGTCGCGGAACACAGGTTCCGCGACCTGCACGGCGTCACCCAACTCGTCACACAGATCTGGTGTGTTGAACGTCATGCACGTGACGCTTGATCTGCTCCACCTCGGCCAGCATCTCGGACAGGCCGGCTTCCATCCCCTCGGGCTGGCGGATGATCTCGGGCCCACCGGTGGGCGGTGCAGCGGAGGAGACCGGCGG
>JACCSE010000022.1 GCA_013813145.1 Gemmatimonadales bacterium | reverse complement strand
CCGCCGGGGGGCAGTTCGACCCCTTCGGCGACTATCCCACGTTCATGCTGCTGGCCCAGGGATTCGAGGATGCCGGCGTCCGCGCGTACAAGGGACAGGCGGGCAACGTCGCCTCCAACGACGACATCCTGACGGCGGCGCTGCGGATCCATTCGGTCGAGGCGCGGCACGCATCTGAAGTCCGCCGCTTGCGGGGCGAGAAGGGGTGGATCACCCTGAACAACGGCCCCGCGCCGCTCGCCGCGGTCTACGCGGGCGAGCAGAACACCACTCAGCTCGGGATCGACGTTTCCAAGTATCAGGGCGCCGAGGCGGGCTCGGAGGCTTTCGACGAACCCCTCGGATTGGAGGACGTGCTCGCCATCGCGGGACTTTTTGGGACGGGAGCTTAGCGTCCGAGTCGGAAGTTCGTTGCCGCACCGTTTGTCACCCTGAGCGCAGCGTGGGGGCCGTAGCGTCATTCAGGCCGCTTCGCTCCGCCCAGGGTGACAGACGTGGCAAACGGAGAAACGTCTCAATCGTGTAGGAGACCGATATGCTGCCCGTGGCGAACCCCGATGTGATCTACCAATCGTTGGACGAGGGCGCGGTGCTCTTCTCGCCGAAGGAGGAGGTGTATTTCGGATTAAACGCGGTCGGCGCCCGGGTGTGGGAGGCGCTCCCGCCGGCCAGCCGGTCCTGGGAGGAACTCTTCTCCACCCTGGAGACCAGATATCCCGCCGTCGATCCCGCCACCCTGCGGGCCGACGCACGGGAGTTGATCGACGAGCTGCTGACACAGGGTCTGGTCCTGAGCCCGGTCGGCGGATGACGGCACGGAAGCCGACTCGGCTATCGGCCGGGGAGGTGGCCGACGTCGCCCGGGCACAGATAGCGCTGTTCCGGGCCCAGGCCGCGATCTGGTCGAGGCCGTCGGGCGGTCTCATCGACGTCGCGCGCGATACTCCCGCGCCGGACCTGCCGGGTGCCGAGGCGCTGGCGGTCCGGCTGGGGCGAGCCGTTCACCGGGCGGCGGCTTACGGGCTGTTCCGGCCCAAGTGCCTCGCCCGGGCGCTCGCGCTCAAGACCATGCTGGAGGAGCGCGGGGTCCGAGGGGCCCGCCTCTGCGTCGGGGTCAGGCCGGAGGGCGGGCGCCTGCTGGCTCATGCCTGGGTGGAGTACGGCACCGTGGTGCTGGCCGACCGCGTCGCCCACGTCCGCGGCTTCCGCCGGCTTACCGAGCTGGGCGTGGTCGGCGGTTCGCTGGGACGGTGGGGACGGTAGCATGCCCAGCTACGCCGCGTTCGGTGGTTGTCTCGACAGCGACATCAGCTTTCCCGAGCTGATCGAGCTGCCGGCTTCCCTGCCGACGTGGACCTTGCGGACATCCTCGGCGGCGCCGGATGCGAGCCCGGGCGAGCACCTGGGCCAAGACCAGGTGGACGGCGAGGTGCTGGTGCGGCTCTACCGGAACGGCGGCGGTTATCGCCTGCGGTTCGACGATACGGGGATATTCGAGGTTTCGGCGGACGGCTCCCGGATCCGCTGGTTTCCGGCCGGACGTGAGCCGGACGAGGCGACCCGCATCGATGTGCTGGGTCGGGTGCTCGCGCTCGCGATGCACGCGGGCGGGATGTTCTGCCTGCATGGAAGTGCCGTGACGATGGGAGACGGGGCCGTGGCGTTCCTCGCGCCCAAGCTTCACGGGAAGTCCACCCTCGCTCTGGCGCTCGCTCTGGCCGGAGGGCGCTTGATGGGCGACGACACCATCGCTCTCGACTTGGCGGGGGGTCCGAGCGTACGTCCCGGCGTTCACGGCGTGCGACTCTGGGCCGACTCGGCCGCTCGCCTGACCGGCGACACCGGCGGGCGGTCAGCCGGTGGCAAGGGAGTATTCGAGGTGTTGACGGAAGACCAGCTGATGCGCTCTCCCGCCCCGCTCCGCGCCATCTACCTGCTCGCCCCGGTGCCCTCCGATGCCGGGCCGCCCGCCCGGCGGAAGCGGCTGGAGCCGGTCCCGGCCGCGCTCTCACTGGTGTCGCATGCCAAGCTCGGTTCCCTGCTCGGCAAGGGGGAGACCGGCGTGCTCGTCCGCTGGGCCGCGGCCGTGGTGCGGACGACGCCGGTGTACGTGTTCGAGCTCATGCGCGACTTCGATCGGCTGCCCGAGATCGTGCGGCAGTTGCAGGCGTGGCACGCCGGTGCTCACGCGGCCGTTGCCGAGCCGGCACTTCCATGAGCGTCCCGGCACCGACCTCAGCGGCGGCGCCCGCCGCTCCGCGTGCGCCGCAGGGAGAGGTCGCGATCCGCTTGGAAGGCCTCACCAAGCGCTTTCCGGTGCGCCGGACCTGGACCGAGCTGCTGCGCCGTCCCACCCGGCGCGCGTCGCAGATCGCCCTGGAAGACGTGACCTGCTCGGTCGGGCGGGGCGAGTTCTTCGGATTGCTCGGGGCCAACGGCGCCGGCAAGACCACCCTCTTCAAAGTGCTGGCCACGCTGGTCCTCCCCGACTCGGGCACGGCCACCGTGGACGGACACGACGTCGTCCGCCAAGCCGCCGCGGTCCGGCGGGTGCTCGCGCCGGTCATCACCGACGAGCGCAGTCTCCACTGGCGATTGTCCGCGCGGGAGAACCTGCTGCTTTACGCCCGGCTGCAAGGGCTGCGAGGCGGGCTGATCAACCGGCGGGTGGACGAGGTGCTCCATACCGTCGGCCTGGAGCCGGCCCATCGCGCCCTGGCCGGCGGGCTCTCCTCGGGGATGAAGCAACGGCTGCTCATCGCTCGCGCGCTCCTGGCCGAGCCTCGTGTGCTGCTGCTGGACGAGCCCACCCGGAGCCTCGATCCGCTCGCCGCCCGAAGCTTCCGCGCCTTTCTCCGGGACGAGCTGTCGGGCCGCCAGGGCTGCACCGTGATCCTCGCTACCCACAACACCGAGGAAGCGCTGGAGCTCTGCGGGCGCGTGGCGATTCTCGATCGCGGCCGCCTGCTGGCCGTGGGAACCGCCGAGGAGCTGAGCCGGGAAGTGATGGGCGAACGATACCGGGTGTGGACCCGGGGTCCTTGGCAGGGCGTAGTGGCCAAGCTGGTCGAGGCCGGACTGGTCCGGGAGTACGTTCTGCTTCCGCTCGACGCCGGCGAGTGGGCTCAACTCGATCTGCGCATAGACGGAGCGCTGGACGGGGCGGCCGATACCCTCCGGGCATTCGCCGATGCGAACGTGGACGTGGCGCGGTTCGAGCGGCTGGGAGCGACGCTGGCCGACGTGATCGGCCGGGTCGTGGCGCGGCGGCAGGGCACGAGTGATGACTAAGGTCCTGGCGCTGGTGCGAGCCGGGTGGCTCACCGCCTCCAGCTATCGCCTGAGCCTGCTGCTGTCGGTGGGCTCGCTGCTGCTCATGGTGGTGCCGCTCTACTTCGTGGCCGGCGCGCTTCAGCCGGTCATGGCCGACTCCATCGCGTCGCAGGGCGGGGAATACTTCGCCTTCCTGGTGCTGGGCATGATGGTGCTTACCCTGCTCACCACCGCGGTGACCGCGCTCCCCGGCGCGGTCGGCTCCAGCATCGCGAACGGCACGCTGGAGGCGATGCTCACCACCCGGGTCCGGCTCCCGGAGCTGCTCGTGGGGATGATGGGATACCCGCTGATCTGGACCGGGGTGCGCGCGGGGTTGCTGCTTGCGGCGGGCCTCGCCCTCGGGGTGCATCTGGCCTGGGAGCGGTCTCTGGCCGGGCTGCTCATTCTGGGGCTGATCGTGCTGGCCCACATCCCGTTCGGTCTGATCGCCGCGTCCGGCGTGCTGGCATTCCGGACGACGGGCTCCATCCCCCAGGCCGTGCTGGCGCTGTCCGGCCTGCTCGGCGGGGTCTACTATCCCACGCACGTGATTCCCTCGTGGCTCGAGTCCGTCTCCGGAGCGATCCCGCTGACCTACGGGCTCCGCGCGCTCCGCCGGACCATGCTCGAGGGAGAGTCGCTCGCCGGTGTGTTGCCGGACCTCGCGGTGCTGTGCGGTCTGGCGGCGCTGCTCTATGCGCTGAGTCTCTGGCTGCTTCACCGGGCGCTGCGCTATTCCCGGCGCGTGGGTAGCCTGGCTCTGTACTGATTGCGAGACCAGCGGCCGATGTCCCTCTCTTCTTTGCCCGGAGAAGCGCAGCTCCTCCTGCTGGCGGCGGGCGGAGCCTCGACCGATCCCGCGCTCCGGAGCCTGCTCGGTGGCCACATCGAGTGGAACCGGCTCTGTCATCTGGCGGAGCTGGAGCAGGCGGCTCCGGTGCTGGTGGACCGGCTTCGCCGGCTCCGGCCCGAGCTGGATCCCGGCACCGGCCTCAGGCGTCTGGCCCAGGTGGCGACGTTCAACCAGCACCTGCTCCGCCGGCGGCTGTATCGCACGCTGGACGCGCTGGACGCGGCGGGAATAGACGCCGTCCTGCTCAAGGGCGCCGGGCTCGCGCATTCCGCCTACAGCCGGTTCACCGACCGGCCGATGGCGGACATCGATCTGCTGGTGGCGCCGGAGTGCATGCCCCCGGCGCGCGACGTGCTGCTCGCGTCCGGCTGGGTCCACAACCAGGATCGCCGTCCGGAGGATCTGTATCGCGACCATCACCACCTTCCTCCCTTCGACGATGCCGCCGGTACCCCGATCTCGATCGAGCTGCATACCGATCTTTGCCTCGGCGGGCATCCCTTTCGGCTGGCGCCCGAGGCCGTGCTCCACCGGGCCAGGCGCATTCCGCTGGAAGGACGCACCGTCCTGGTGCCCGACGTGCACGACCAGTTGCTTCACGCCTGCATCCACTTCGCATGGGGCCATCAGATGGCGAGGGGGGCGTGGCGTACCTTCCGGGACCTCGCGGCGATCTCGGGAACCGGCGAGGTGGACTGGGACCGTTTCATCGCGCTCGCCCGGGAGACCTTGGGGGCGACCTGCTGTTTCTGGACCTTGCATCTGGCTCGCTCAGTCGCGGCGATCGAGACGCCCGAACACGTGCTGCGGTCGCTCCGCCCACCGATGACGGAACTGCTGCTCCGTACCCTCGAGCGGCACTTCATCCTCGGCCTCCTGCCGACCGCCGCCGCCTGTCCCTCAGTGCGCCTCAGGAACCTGATGTGGCGGTTGGGCATGCAGCCGGCGCGGAGCGGTCACGGTGACGCGCTGCCTTGGAGCGGCTCCCGCCGCAACTTCCACCGTGCCGCGCCGCCGGGACGGCGCCTCACAGGAGCCATGCAGCGGCTCGTCCGGCACGCCAGCCACGCGGTTCATTCTCCGCGCTACCTCCTCAGCCTGCGGTAGCCTCTGTCCGAGGGCTGTGGCCCTATGATACGGCCGGCGACATTCAGGTACCGCATGCCGGGATCAGAGGCTGCAGTTTTTCGGCGTGCCCCCTTGCGCTCCTGCTCCTGCCGAGACAATCCTGTGGGTATGGCTGCTCAGAGCTATTGGACCGCGGATCTGGTCCGCGCGCTTCCGGAAGACGGCAACCGGCACGAGCTGGTGTACGGGGAGCTGCTGGTGACACCGGCACCGCGACTCTGGCACCAGGTCGTCGTCTGGCGCCTGTCCGTCGCCCTCGACCTGTACTTGCGCGTTCATCCGGTCGGGCACGCCTTCGGCCTGGCGGCCGACATTACCTGGGGCCGGCAGGACGTCCTGGTCCAACCGGATATCTTCGTTGCCCGCCTGGAGGAGGTTCGCTCGCTCGATTGGGAGCAGCTCCGCACGCTGTTGCTGGTCGCGGAGGTTCTGAGTCCGTCGTCGCTCAAGCACGACCGCTTCACCAAGCGCCGCCGCTACCAGGATGCGCGGGTCCCCCTCTACTGGATCGTGGATCCCGACGCTCGCCAGGTTGAAGAGTGGACCCCGGACGATGCGTTCCCCCGGCTCGAGCGGGAGCGGCTGGTGTGGCATCCACCGGGAGCCGGGCAGGCCTTCACCATCGCGCTCGAGGAGCTGTTCCGGCCCGTCTGAATCGCCAGCCGCACTTTCACATGCCTCACGACGTCAGCCTGATCGCCACGATCGCCGCCGGACTCGGCCTGGCCCTGATCGTGGGCTTCCTCGCCACGCGCCTCAAACTGCCGCCGCTGGTAGGGTACCTCGTGGCCGGCATTCTCATCGGGCCGGCTACCCCGGGGTTCGTGGCCGACGTCGAGCTTGCCGGCCAGCGCGCCGAGATCGACGTGATGCTGATGATGTTCGGCGTGGGTCTGCACTTCTCGATCGAGGACCTGCTGGCGGTGCGCCGCATCGCGGTTCCGGGTGCCGTGGTCCAGATCGCCGTCGCAACCGCGCTGGGGCGGCTACCGCGGCATGGTGGGGATGGAGCTTCGGCGGCGGGTTGGTATTCGGCCTGGCGCTCTCGGTGGCGAGCACGGTCGTGCTGCTCCGGGCGCTGGAAGACCGGGGGCTGCTCAACTCGCTGAACGGCAGGATCGCGGTGAGCTGGCTGGTGGTCGAGGACCTAGTCGTGGTCCTCATCCTGGTGCTTTTGCCCACCACGGCGGGGCTGCTCGACGGCAGCGCCGCCGGCTGCTGCCTCGACTGCTCTGGCAGGTCGCCCGCACTGGCTCGCCGGAGCTCTTCACCCTGGCGGTCATCTCCGCGGCGGTCGGCGTGGCCTTCCTCTCGGCCGAGCTGTTCCGCGTTTCGTTCGCGCTCGGCGCGTTCTTCGCCGGCATGATGATGCGCGAGCAGGACGCCACCGCGCGGCAACCATTTGGCGGCCCAGCTCGAAGGCGTCTGACACGGAGATCACCGTGGTGCCAGGATGGCTTCCCGTCCAGACGGCAGCACTCTCCCGGTCAGGGAAGAAGAAGATGTAGTGGCAGAAGCTCGCCATCGCCTTGAGGCCGTCTGCCTGAAAGGTCTGGGCGCTCGGCAAGAGAAATGACATGACCGCGCTCCGGGGTTGGACGCCCTTGACTCGGTCCGGGGCAACATTCAGCCGAACGCGAGCGGTGCTTCCGGGCGCCGGCGATTCTACGTCGGCCTCCAGGCCAAGGATGCCGGGCACGGAGATCGGAAGCGAGGACGGTCAGGGTCTTCTCCACTGGAACGCTCCCGGTGTTCATGCGGCGCAGCACGAGAGCTTCGCGACGTCCTTGGTGAACGTCTGCGCGGCGAGCTTGATCCC
>JACCSE010000013.1 GCA_013813145.1 Gemmatimonadales bacterium | reverse complement strand
GGTGCGGCCGGCGGCCCGGGGGAGTGTGACTCTCACGTCCGCGGACCCGTGCGCCAAGCCGGCCATCGACATGAACTACCTCGGCCGGGATGCCGATGTGAAGGCGCTGCTCTTTGCCATCGATCTGTGCCGCGAGATCGGCGACGCCGGAGCCAGCCCGGAGTACGCGATGGCGTAGCTCGGGTCTTCTTCGATGGCTTCCTGGAAATAGCGGTTGGCGATCCGCAGCGGGTCGATGGTGCGCTTGTTCCAGTGATAGCGTCCCTTGAGATACGCCTGGTAGGCCGCGGTATTCTGGGTCTCGCGCTTGCGGATCCGCTGCTGCTCTTCGCTGGTGAGCCGCACCTGAAGGGAGCGCGAGATCTCGGCCGCGATCTCCTCCTGCACGGCGAAGATGTCGGCGAACGGACGGTGGAACTGCTCCCCCCAGAGATGGGACTCGGTGAGCGCGTCCGCCAGCTCGGCCTTCACGATCAGCGCATCGCCATGATGGAATACGCGGCCGGTGACGAACGCCCGGGCTTGCATGTCGCGCGCCGCCGCGTGGGGATCCACGTCCTTCCCCTTGTAGCGGAACACGACCGAGCGCGGCACGACCCGTAAGCCTGGAATTCGCGAGAGCTTGTTGATGATGCTCTCGGAGATCCCGTCGCTCAGGAACTCATCTTCGGTCTTACCGCTGGCATTCACGAAGGGGAGGATGGCGAGCGAGTCGATCGGCTTGGACTTCCGGGTGGCGCGGGTGCGGCGCGTCAGGACTGGCTCCCCGGGCGCCACGCCGGTGGACGGGGAGTCGAGCCGGAACGCCGGGCCGGGTGGCGGCGTCTCGGCCGCCACGGCTCCGCCGCCCTTTCTCCTCGTCGCGCGGACCGCCGTCCGCGTCGCGGTCGATTGCGTCGTCTGGTTCAGGACCGCGAGCAGTTCGGCGGCCGACTGGGGCCGGTCGGCCGCCTCCTTCTCCAGACAGCTCGCGATGAGCCTCGCGAGATCGGCCGGGGTGTCGGCGCGCACGCGCCGGATCGGCGGGGGCGATTCCATGACCTGGGCCGCG
Organism: Gemmatimonadales bacterium; assembly: GCA_013813145.1. Lineage (GTDB taxonomy): Bacteria > Gemmatimonadota > Gemmatimonadetes > Gemmatimonadales > GWC2-71-9 > CAVVWJ01. The sequence continues at coordinate 1,498 of JACCSE010000013.1, read as the reverse complement.
AGGATCGCCTGCGACGAGCGCCCGGCGAACGGGTGCTTGCCGGCGAGCAGCTCGTAGCCCACCAGGCCGAAGGCGTAAATGTCCACCCGGTGGTCGCAGGCGGTGTCGGCGACGACCTGCTCGGGCGCCATGTAGGCCGGGGTGCCGATGGCCATGCCGAGCGACGTGAGACCGGCGGCGCCGGCGCTCCCGTCCGCCGCGCTCGTCATGGCCTTCGCCACGCCGAAGTCGGTGATGAGCGCGAAGCCGCCGGAGAGAAGCACGTTCTCGGGCTTGATGTCGCGATGCACCACGCCGCGCTCGTGGGCGTAACCCAGCGCCGACGCCACGTCGCGGAGAATGCGTACCACCTCGAGGGTCGGCAGCGCGCCTTCCTGCGCGACCCGGGCGCGCAACGACTCGCCGACCACCAGCGGCATAGTGAGGTATGGCAGCCCGCCGCTCTCCCCGGCGGAGAGCAGGGGCACGATGCAGGGATGCTGCAGCCCCGCGGCGAGGAGGATCTCCCGGCGGAAGCGCTCGGTATTGACCGAGCCGCCGAGCTCGGGGCGGAGCAGCTTGACCACGACCTTGCGGTTGAGGGTCCGATCGTGGGCGACGAAGACGCGCGACATGCCCCCGCCGCCGAGCTCGCGCTCGATCGTGTACGAGGGCCCGAGCGCTGACTCGAGCTGCTCCTGCAATTCCATGATTGGCGATGCTCCGGGTGGATCCCCAATGTATCCCGGGTCCGGGAGAGCGGCCAGGGTGGGCTGCGCGCCGCCAGCGCGGTCTTGACCTGCAGGGGCGGGAGGCGTTGGCTTTACCGCCAATGCATCCCGATGAGTTCCGCCGCCATGGCCACGAGCTGGTGGACTGGATCGCCGACTACTTCAGCCATGTCGGTGAGCTCCCGGTCACACCCGCGGTACGCCCGGGCGAGATCCGCCGGCGTCTACCCGAGTCGCCGCCGGCCCAAGGTGAGCCTTTCGACGCGCTCTTCCGCGACTTCCGGGAGATCATCCTCCCTGGGATGACGCACTGGAACCATCCCGGCTGGTTCGCCTATTTCCCCGGCAACAACAGTCCGCCGTCGGTGCTGGGCGAGATGCTCACCGCTGCGATGGGAGCGCAGTGCATGTCGTGGGCGACATCGCCGGCCGCGACCGAGCTGGAACAGCTGGTGATGGACTGGATCCGGAAGATGATGGGACTGCCGGGCGAGTTCACCGGCGTCATCCAGGACACCGCTTCGACCGCGACGCTGGTGGCGCTGCTTTCGGCTCGCGAGCGGGCCACGGGCGGGCGCTCCGGGGCACGCGGGCTGGCCGACGCCGGGCCCCCGCTCACGGTCTACGCCTCGAGCGAGGCGCACTCGTCCATCGACAAGGGGGTCCAGCTCGCCGGCTACGGTCTCGAGCGGCTGCGCCATATTCCGGGCGACTCGGCGTACGCCATGGACCCGGCCGCGCTCGCCGCGGCCATCGAATCCGACCGCCAGGCCGGACTGGTGCCGGCC
>JACCSE010000001.1 GCA_013813145.1 Gemmatimonadales bacterium | reverse complement strand
CCGGCAGGAACTGGTAGAGACCCTGTATCACCTCCTCTGGGAGCTGGTGCACGTCTTCTTCGACCATCGAGGTCTGCTCAGCGGGCGCGAAGCCCGCGCCATACACGATGCCGGTCCCTCCAGTTTTCTCTATCCCTTTCTTGGCGAGCAGGAGCACGACCTTCCCGCAGTGCTCGCCGACGTGGGTCGATCGGTTGTGCTCAAGGCCGACGAGATCGCCATCCTGCGGGAGCAGACGCTCACCGAGAATCGCCAAGCGCTCATGGGCGCGGCCGCTGCCCTGCGCGAGGTCCTCGACGCCGGCGGCAAGCTCCTGGTGCTCGGCAACGGCGGCTCGGCCACGGACGCTATGGATGCCGTTGCCGACCTCCGTCTTCCGCCGAGCGGCTGGCCGCCTCGCCGGGCGCTCGATCTCACCGAGGATGCAGCGATCCTCACGGCTATCGCCAATGACATAGGCCCCGAGGCCATCTTCTCTCGGCAGATCATTGCCTACGGGCGCGAGGGCGATGCGGTCCTGGCCTTTTCCACCAGCGGCAACTCGCGCAACATCATCGAAGCCCTGGGCGAGGCGAGGCGTCGAAACCTGGTGACGGTCGCGCTGGTGGGCTACGACGGAGGCAGGGTGGCAAAGGAAAGGCTGGCAGACCACGCGATCGTCACCCGCTCGGAGCACATCCCCCGCATCCAGGAGGCTCAGGCCAGCGCCTGGCATGTACTGCGGGAGCTGGTGGAGCAGGCCACCGCCCAGGGCGGGACGAGATGATCGGAGCGACCGGGGTGATGCTGCTACATGAGCGCTGGTTCACCGAGGATCAGAAGTTCCCGGTTCAGTTCGACATGATGCTGACCTCAAGAACGTGGATCCCGCTCGGCGTCGCCCTTGGGATTGCCGCGCTCGCCGTTGTGGTGTGGCGGGCGCGGGGCCGGCGGGCCTTTGTGCCCGGTCCGATCGAACTGGGCATGACATGGGAGAACTACCAGGATCTACTCTCCTGGATGCCGCTGGTGATCGGGGTTCATACCGCCGTGACACTGCTGGTGAGCGGAATCGGCCTCCGGCTCTTCGTTCCCAACCTCGACCTGCCCGAAAACCTTCTCGGTGCCCTCCTGGGTCTGGTCGAGATCGCCGTCGCTTTGAGCCTGATATATGGTGCGCTCACCCGGTTCGGTGCGCTCGCGCTCGCTGGGGCCTGGCTGGCCGGTGCGATCTGGTTCGGTCCCGTGCGCCTGCTGGAGCACGCATTGTTCCTCGGCATAGCGTTCTTTCTCTTTGCCGCGGGCCGGGGTCCGTTGGCATTCGACATGTCGCTGGAGCGGCTGCACCGCCCGGTCGAGCGGCTCATGCCCTATGCGGTCCCGGTGCTCCGGGTCCTCACCGGACTCAGCATCGTCGTGGTCGCCTTGACTGAAAAGCTCTGGAACCTGCCCATGGGGCTCGCGTTTCTCGCGGAACACCCGTTCAACTTCTTCCCCGCGCTGGGGCTCTCCGCCATCGGCGACCCCGAGTTCCTGCTCATCGCCGGGACCGTGGAGCTGACGTTCGGACTGCTACTCATGTCGGGCGTGTTCGTTCGCCTGATCATCCTGGCCCTCTGGCTACCGTTCAATCTCACCCTTCCCTTGCTGGGTTGGACTGAGCTGGTGGGCCATCTCCCGATCTATGGAATCATGGGCCTGCTGCTCATCTGGGGAGAAGAAAACCCTGGGTCGGATCAGGCGATGATGGACGGAGTCGCGGGGCATGCCGGGAGCTCCGGACTCGTCGGGGCAGCGCGGTGACGCTCGCGGGCGCGCGGCGCCGGGTCCGGGCACGCATCCAAGGTACGGTCCAGGGCGTCGGCTTCCGACCATACGTCTTCAAGCTCGCCGCGCGGCTGGAACTCGCGGGCTTCGTGCTCAACGACGAGCGGGGCGTGCTGGTCGAGGTCGAGGGCGAGGCTGCCACCATCGATCGGTTTCTCCAGTGCCTGCCAGCCGACGCACCGCCCCTCGCCACCGTAGAAGCGGTCTGGCGCGAAGAGGTTGCGCCCACCGGAGAGCGGGGCTTCCGGATCGTGGCGAGCGCCGGCGGGGGAGAAACCTCGGCGCTCATCGCACCCGATTCCGCCACCTGCGCCGACTGCCTCACCGAGCTCTTCGATCCCGCCGACCGGCGCTTTCGTACCCCTTCATCAACTGCACCGAGTGCGGCCCGCGTTTCACCATCGTCCGCGGAGTTCCCTACGACCGGTCCCGGACCACCATGGCCGGATTCCGGATGTGCCCGCGGTGCCGTGCCGAGTACGACGATCCCTACGACCGCCGCTTCCACGCCCAGCCAAATGCCTGTACCGACTGCGGACCTGCCGTCCGCCTAACCGATGCGTCCGGCGTGACGATCGATCTGGCGGGAGCCCGGGATGCCACCGAGGCGGCCGCTCGGGCGCTCCGCAACGGCGCCATCGTATCGGTCAAGGGCATCGGCGGGTTCCACCTGGCCTGCCGTGCGGGTGACGAGCGCGCGGTGGCGGCGTTGCGCAGCCGGAAGCATCGGGAGGCCAAACCGTTCGCGCTGATGGTGGGTTCCATCGAGGCCGCGAGGGAGCTGGTCGAGATGGGGCAGCTCGAGGAAGCGCTGCTTACCGGCCGCGCGCGTCCCATCGTGCTCTGCCTCCGGCGGGCCGGCGTGCCGGTCGCGCAGGAGGTGGTGCCGCGCTCCCGGGAGCTGGGGGTGATGCTGCCGTACTCGCCGGTTCACCATCTGCTGCTGGCCGATGTCGATGCCCCGTTGGTGATGACCAGCGGCAATCTCTCGGACGAGCCGATCGCCTACGACGATGCCGACGCCCTACACCGCC
>JACCSE010000606.1 GCA_013813145.1 Gemmatimonadales bacterium | reverse complement strand
GCCTTGTTCGGGTGGGTGGGCGACCGGTTTGGGCGCAAGCAGGCGCTGATCTGGTCGGTACTGGCGATGGCGTTCCCGTCCTTCTTCATCGGCATCCTGCCGGGCGTGGACACCATCGGCATCGCCGCGCCTATCCTGCTCCTGCTGTGCCGGCTGCTCCAGGGCATCGCGGTCGGCGGAGAGTACGGGGCCTCCGCCGTTTTTCTGGTCGAGGGTGCCGAGCCGGCCGGCGGGGATGGCTGGGAAGCTGGGCGCCGGTCGGTCCGTTCGCGGGCACGCTGCTGGGCTCGGCGGCCGGGGCGATCGTGAACGCCGCCATGTCCCCGGAGGCCGTGCTGGCCTACGGCTGGCGGATCCCGTTCATCATCGGGCTCGGCGTGGGCCTGGGTGGAATCGCCATCCGGCGGTACTACGTCGAGCGGGTCCCTCACCAGGCCCCGGCGAGGTCTCCGCTGGGCGAGGCGTTCGGCTTGCACTGGCGGACCATGCTCCACCTCGTCGCTCTGGTTGCAGGCCTCAGCGTGGGCTTCTACACCACGTTCGTCTACGCGGCCACTTGGCTTGCCCAGGTGGCTCAGGTCCCGGCCCGGACCGCGCTCGGGATCAATACCCTGGCGATGGGCCTGTCGCTCATCGCCGCACCAGCCGCGGGACTGGCGAGCGATCGAGTGGGTCGTCGCTCGTCGCGGCGCTGCTGCTGCCGAAGGTGGCGCCTCACCGGCTTACCAAGGAGTTCGAGGCGGCGCGGTTTCGATGACCGGGAGATCGCGGATTTCATCTGCGACTACCTGGACCGTCCCGGCGTGCGGATCACCCGCCACCCGACGGCGGACGGGCCAAGCTCAACCTGATCGTCTGACGGAGGACCAGTACCTCAACATTCCGCTCAAGGCCTACGCCACCCGCGTCGTCAAGCAGCGGCTGCACCAGGAGCGGTTTCGCTATCTCGTGCTCTCGGCATACCGCGGGCAATGCGCCATGTGCCGACTCCGGCATACCCCGCTGCTCGACGCCGCCCACATCCTGCCGGATCGGGACGAGCGGGGAAATCCGGAGATCCCGAACGGAATGGCGCTCTGCCGGATCCACCACGGGGCGTACGACGTGGGGATTCTGGGGGTGGACCCTGACTACAAAGTTCACCTACGCGCGGATGTACTGGAGGAGCACGATGGACCGATGCTGCGGCACGGGCTGCAGGAGCTGCATGGAGTGGGGATTCAGACGCCAAGGAGGGCCGAGCATCTGCCGAATCGGGGGTACTTGGCGGAGCGGTTCAAGCAATTTCTGGCGGCATGAACGCGCCCAAAAATGACCCACCGATCGCCGGGCTGATGTGCCCAGCGAGGAGTGATGCGAGTTCTCCGGGTTCAGTCCGTTGCCTGAAATTCGATCCTGCGCGTCTCGGTAACCCGGTGTGAAGCATCGAGCACCTCGAGTGACACCAGGTTGCCCCCGTCGTCATAGTCGAGGATCACACCTGGCTTGTCTTCATCGCTCTCGGCCACGCGGACGCCCTCCTTCAGGACGACCGTCAAGGTGTCGGTCTTCCGATCATAGGTCACTTTCATAGTTCCTCCTTTCGGTACTTGTCGAGCTTGCTCGTCCGATAGGCAGTTACCACCACCGCCGGTGCCCGATCGACATCCACGAATATCCGAACCAGGTAGTGTTTTTCACCGAACCCCACCAGCGATTGCAGAACGTCGCGTCCTGGGCGCACGGCCGTCCGCCTTCGGGCGCGGTCAGAACCTGGCGTACAATGCCTTCATCGAGCGACCGTCGCCTCATCTCCTGAGCCGCATGCTCGCTGATGACGTGGTCGCGAATGGGCTCGGGCACCGCCGCTATGTCGGCACCGTCGACAGCATGGCGCCGAGCAGGCGCGTCTTCGTGTATAACGAGTCCACCATACGCCTCGCGGTGTCGTCTGCTGATGTCCTGGATCTCTGCAAGAACTAGTGCGGCGGCGTAATACCCTCTCGCGCCGCATGTCTAAGGTACCGCCAAGCGTCCGTCCCGGGCGCTGGTCGACGCGCCGCCGGTCATTCCCTCGCGTCGGCGAGCGCGGTGGATGCCCACCTGTCAGAGCGGGCTGACGGGCGGTGAAGTACTGGGACAGCGTGCCGGTGGCCATCGTTGGGAAGGGCGCGGACCATGTCCACCGTTCAGTTTCCGCTTGGGTGAGCCATGCCCATAAGCTGCCGTCCTCGGGGCGAGTGACGCAAGACACCATGCGGCAGCATATGGCACGACGTTCGAATCATCGTACCGTTGTCGCGCCCACCGTATCGGCGCCACTCCGCCCCGGATTGGTGACCGCCAGCGCAAGGCACCGAAGCGGCCCACCCGGCACGGCACGCCCCCGAAGCCGAACGCCATCACCGCCCCCATGAAGATCCCGACCGCCGCCCCAGACACTAACGCCCGGTTAACGCCCCTCTAACGCGCCCGCCATAGCCTCTCCTGCGATCCCGCGGCACGACCGCACCCGCATCCGCGACAGCAGGGAGGACACATGTACCGCCATCCACTATCAGCCACGGCGCTGATCGTCGCCCTCACTGGGCTCATCGCCTGCCAGAACGACACGTGGAGCCCCAGTGAACCGGAGTTCGAGAACGGCTCGTCGCCGAGCCTGAGCATGTCCCCCGTCGGTTCGGGCGCAGGGGTGGAGGTCAAGTTCCGCGAGGACCTGGAGGTCCGCCTGGAACCGGGCAAGCTCCGGAGCCGCACCGGCCACGCCCTCGATGGCGTGCAACGCGTTCTCGCGGCCCACGGCAACCCCGCCATCCAGCGCCTGAGCACCGTCCCTGCCGACCGGCTGGAGCAGCTGCGCGAGGCCGCACGGGTGCGCTCGGCGGGGCCGCCGCCGGACCTGTCAGCGTGGTACCGCCTGTCGGCTACCGGGGCAGCCGGACGCGACCGGCTGATCGCGGATCTCAATGCCCTGCCCGAGGTGGATACGGCGTATGCCGCCCCGGCGCCGGCACCGCCCCCCGGGTCCGGGACTCCGCTGGCGGCCAGCCCCACGGTACTGCTCACTGGAAACTTCGCCTCACGGCAGGGATACCTGGGCCCCGCGCCCGGGGGAATCGAGGCGACCTATGCACGCACCTTGCCGGGCGGGGCAGGGCAGGGAGTCACGGTGATCGATCTGGAGTACGACTGGTTCTTCGACCACGAGGATCTTGGCCTGCCCGGCGAAGCGCTGATCGGCGGCGAGCGGTACTCCGGTTTCGGTGACGATCACGGCACGGCCGTACTCGGTGAGCTCTTCGGTCGGGAGAACGGGCTCGGCGTCACCGGCGGCGTCCCCGGGGCCACTCCGCGGACGGTGGCTCCGTTCTTCGACGGTGCGTATAATCCCGCCGCCGCGATTACGCTGGCTTCCGCGAGCATGGCCCCGGGCGACGTGCTGCTGATCGAGCAGCAAACCGGCGGTCCCACCGACACCTACGTGCCCCTCGAATGGATCCCGTCGGTCTACGATGCGATCCGCCTCGCGACCCAGGCCGGCAAGATCGTCGTCGAAGCCGCGGGCAACGGTAGTCAGGACCTGGACGCGCCCGAGCTGAACGGCCGCTTCGACCGGGGGCGATACGATTCCGGTGCCATAATCGTCGGCGCGGGCGATCCCCAGCACGCAATCCTCTGGTTCTCGAATTACGGCAGCCGGGTGGACCTTCAGGGATGGGGCGGCGAGGTCACGACCACTGGGTATGGGGACCTGTCCGGCACGACCAAGACGGACGCCTATACCGGCGGTTTCAGCGGCACTTCCAGCGCGTCACCCATCGTGACGGCGGCGGCGGCTTCCGTCGTCGGCTACCTCAAGGCACAAGGCAAGCCGGCGCCTGCACCGGCCGACCTGAGATCGCTGTTGGAGCGCGCCGGGACCCCTCAGACCGGAGACCTGAGTCGCCGGATCGGGCCGCTGCCCAACCTCCGTGCCGCCCTCGCGGCGCTCGGCGTTGTGGGCGACACCTGGACCGCGCGCGCGCCGGAGCCCACCGCCCGGCTGCACCAGTCTGCCGGCACCATCGCCAACGCATCAGGACAGTCGATCGTCTACACGGTCGGAGGCGAGAACGCTCTTTCCACGCCACTGCGGACCCTGGAGGCGTATAACGCCGCCGGCGACGCCTGGGTCCGGAAGGCTCCGCTGCCGGCCGCCCGAACCTTACTCAACGGAACCGCGGTTATCGGCCGGAAGCTCTACGTCAGCGGCGGGATCACCGGCAGCCGCACGCTGGCCCGCAACCTGTGGGTGTACGACCCCGCGACCAACGTCTGGAGCTCGAAGGCCGGCATGCCGGTGGGCAGCTACGGCGGCGTCTCCGCCGCCATCGGTGGCAAGCTCTACGTGCTCGTCGGCAAGTGCGACGGCTGTGACTCCGTCAGCCCAACGATCGGCCGGCGGCTCTATCGCTACGATCCGGCCACCAACGTGTGGAAGCGGCTGGCCGATGCCCCCGGCGCGCACCTGACCGGCGGCGCCGGAGCGATCGGCGGAAGGCTCTACGTCGCGGGAGGCTACAACCAAAGGGGGCGGGTCGCCTCGGCGCTGCACGTTTACGATCCCGCGACCGATACCTGGGCGACTCAGGCCGCTCTCCCCACCCCGCGTGCCGAAGTCTCCGCCGGGGCGATCGGCGGCAAGCTGTACCTCGCCGGCGGCTACAGCTCCGCTTCCGGCGATGCGGTTGCCAATGTCGATGCCTACGATCCGGTGACCAATGCGTGGACCACCCGGTCCGGGATGCCCTCGGCACGGCAG
>JACCSE010000591.1 GCA_013813145.1 Gemmatimonadales bacterium | reverse complement strand
CCGCGGCCGAGACGTACGACGTGTTCCCCTCACTTCAAACCCAATCGGGGGCGGCGTGCAGACATCCGTGACCACGATCGAGCGCTTCATCGTAGACCAGGAGCACCGGTACCCGGAAGCGACCGGAGAGCTCTCCAACCTGCTCTACGACATCGCCCTCGCCGCCAAGCTCATCGCCGCCGCGATCCGGCGGGCGGGGCTGGTGAACATCCTCGGAACCGCCGGCCACCGGAACGTGCAGGGCGAAGAGCAGCAGAAACTGGACGTGTTCGCCAACGAAACCATCAAGAATTGCCTGAATCACACCGGCCGAGTGTGCGTGATGGGCTCCGAGGAAGACGAGGACGTCATCCCGGTTCCCCCTGAATACCCGGTCGGTAAGTACGCGGTGCTCTTCGATCCCCTCGACGGGTCTTCCAACATCGACGTCAACTCCGCGGTCGGCACCATCTTCAGCATCTACCGGCGGGTCAGCATGGAGGGGCGGGGGACGGTGACCGACGTGCTCCAGCCGGGGTGCAAGCAGGTCGCGGCGGGCTACGTGATGTACGGTTCCAGCACCATGCTGGTCTACACCACGGGGCAGGGGGTGCACGGCTTCACCCTCGATCCCACCATCGGCGAGTTCCTGCTCTCTCAGCCAAAGATCGTCACCCCGCGCCTGGGCCAGTACTACAGCGTCAACGAGAGCAACTTCTGGCGGTGGGACAAGGGAGTGCAGACCGCGGTCCGGGGCCTCAAGGGCGACATGCCCGATGGCATGCAGCCCAAGAACAGCCGGTACATCGGCTCGCTCGTCGCCGACTTTCATCGAAACCTCATCGCCGGTGGAATCTTCCTCTATCCGGCCGACAACCGGAACACCGGCGGCAAGCTGCGCCTGCTGTACGAGGCGAGCCCGATGGCGTTCATCGCCGAGCAGTCGGAGGGGTCGGCGACCGACGGCATCAACCGTATCCTCGACATCATGCCTACGTCGCTGCACCAGCGGACCCCACTGGTGATCGGGTCCCGGGAAGACGTCGGCTTCGTGGCCGATACGATTCGCCGCGTCGCCGCACGGAACAGCGGCGCGACGGTCCAGCCGACGCTGTGAAGACGGTCTACGGCCCGGACGACTGGACCGGTCAGCCCGAGCGCGACCTGGCCCGTCCCGGCGAATTCCCGTTCACCCGCGGTGTCTATCCCTCGATGTACGCCGGCCGGCTCTGGACCATGCGGCAGTATGCCGGGTTCGGGACCGCGGAGGAGACCAACGCCCGCTTCCATCGGCTGCTGGCGGCCGGGCAGAGCGGCCTCTCCACCGCGTTCGATCTGCCGACCCAGATGGGCTACGACTCGGATCACCCGATGGCCCAAGGCGAAGTGGGCCGCGTGGGCGTGGCGATCGACACGGTGGACGATCTGGCCGACCTGTTCCGCGGGATCCCGCTCGATCGGGTGTCCACCTCGATGACGATCAACGCCACCGCCGCGATCCTGCTGGCGATGTACGTCGTCGTGGGCGAGGAGCAGGGCGTGCCGCGGGCCGAGATCACCGGCACGGTGCAGAACGATGTGTTAAAGGAGTACATCGCCCGCGGCACATACATCTATCCGGCCGAGCCGTCGCTCCGGCTCGTGGCCGACGTCTTCCGCTTCGTCGCCGGGGAACGGATGAGCTTCAACCCGATCTCGATCAGCGGCTACCACATGCGGGAGGCGGGGGCGACGGCGGTGCAGGAGGTGGGATTTACCCTCGCCAACGCGCTGGAATACGTGCGGGTCGCGGTGGAGGCGGGGATGCCGGTGGACGACTTCGGGCCGCGGCTCTCCTTTTTCTTCGCGAGCCACAACGATCTGTTCGAGGAGGCGGCCAAGTTCCGTGCCGCCCGGCGGCTCTGGGCGCGGGTGGTGCGAGACCGGTTCGGCGCCGGGGACGCGACCGCGCGGCTCCGCTTTCATACCCAGACCGGCGGCGTCACACTACAGGCCCAGCAGCCGCTCAACAACGTGGTGCGGGTGACGGTGCAGGGGCTCGCCGCCGTGCTCGGCGGGACGCAGTCGCTGCACACCAACGGCTACGACGAGGCGCTGGCACTCCCGACGGCCGAGTCGGCCACGCTGGCGCTCCGAACCCAGCAGATCCTGGCTCACGAGAGCGGCACCGCAACGGTGGTGGATCCCCTGGCCGGCAGCTACTACGTGGAGTGTCTCACCGACGAGATCGAGGCCGGCGCCCGCGCGCTGATCGAGGAGGTGGACGCGCTGGGTGGGGCGGCGAAGGCGATCGAGCGGGGCTTCTTCCAGGACGCGATCGCCCTGAGCGCCTACGAGCATCAGAAGGCGGTGGAAGCGGGCGAGCGGGTGGTGGTCGGGGTGAATCGTTTCACCGACGACGCGCCGCCGCCGGCCCTCGAGGCGCCCGATTTCTCCGCGCTGGAATCCCGCCAGCGCATCCGGCTCTCCGACGCCCGCAGCCGCCGCGACGCCGCCGCCGTTCGCCAATCC
>JACCSE010000552.1 GCA_013813145.1 Gemmatimonadales bacterium | reverse complement strand
CCTTCAAATCCCCGGCTCGAAGCTGAACGTCCACCGGAACGCCGCCTCCCCGTCGCCGGCGCCTCGGTCCTGCGCCAACTCCGGCCGGCTCACGTAAAAGGGAAAATCGAGTCGCGTGGTGAACCGCGTGTCGCCGATCCGGTGCTCCGCCCGGATCCCCAGTCCCGCGTCGCCGAGGAACCGGACGCGCTCGCCCACGAGCGGCTCGGTCGAGCCGCCGACCGAGTGTCCCAGATCGGCAAACGTCGCGATGCCCACTCGGTTGAAGAGTCCCGCCTCCGGCCGGGCCACCACCGTCCGCTCGAACTCGAGGTTGAGGGACACGATCGCCGCGGTAGAGACTCGCGGGTCCGCACCCCGCACGCCCCCGCCCCCGGGCGCGTGGTAGCGGAAGTCATCGCCGACGAGGAGCGCCCCGCGCGAGCGCAGAAACGGGTTCCCGAACTGCTCCAGTGGATCGGCGCCCTGAAAGTAGATCTGGCGCTGCTTGGCCGCCTCGTCCTCGCCTCCCGCCACCCCGACGAAGACCCGAGCCGCAAGCCCCAGCCGGTCGGCGAGCGTGGAGTGCGCGGTCGCAGCGATCGTCCCGCGGACGTAGAACGGATCGAGATCCGTGCGGCCGCTCGCGTCAAGCCCATCGCCATTATAGGCCAGGCCCCCGCCGACGCTGGTCCGGAGCCCCAACCGCCAGTCGCCACTCTCGGTCGTTACCCCGCCGGTGAGCTGGAGCTCGACCGTTCCGACGTCCTCGTACAGCCCCGGATCGAGGTAGCGGAAGTCGTCCGGCTGAACCCACTGGAGGCCCATGCCTCCCGACCAGGTGGGGCCGAAGCCGAGGTGCTCGCGCCGGCTCCACTCCAGTCGCGCCGCCGCGCCGAATCGCCCTTCGACGTTGTAGACGTCCAGCGTCTGCGCAGTGTTCGGTGCGCGGAGGAACACGGGGTTGCGCGCGCGAAAGAAGAAATCCACGTCGCGCACGTCGTCGTCCACGCCCCAACCGGTACTGCCCGAGATCAGGGTGACGTTCTGCTCGAAGCGGCCCAGGTAGTCGTCCCGGCTCCGCAGGCCCAGCGTGATCCCTCCCGCCTCGTTGTACCAGAGTGTCGGGTGGATCCCGACGGTCAGCCGGTCGCGCCGCACCCGAGTGCTGAAGTAGGGATGGAAGTACAGCTCGGTGCCGGGCGGCGGGACCAGGGCGCGAGGCAGCAGGCCGGAGCCGAGCGAGCGGCGATTGTTCAGCATGTTCCAGTCGTGGCTCCGCACCGCCGGGTCCACCAGCACCTGCCGTGGCCGGGTGAGCGTCACCAGTTGGACCCATTCGCGATGGGCGTCGCCCTCGGCGCGGGCCACGGCGGTATCTCCCTCCGCGATCACCGCCACGTCCACCGGCATCCGCCCCGGCGCCTTCCGCAGCACTTCCACCTGCGTCACCCATACCGATTCCTCTGCCCCCCTGCCCCCCTGCCCCGCTGCCATCTCGGTTCGCACGCGGCCCACGGCGTAATCGTACAGCTCGATCGTATGCAGCCATTGCGCGAAGAAGGTCGAGAGATCCCGGCCGGATACCTCCTCGGCGGTGAGCTGGAGCGCCGCCCCGTCCACGTGGTTGTATTTCCAGCGCTGGTAGAAGGTGCGCAGGATCCGGTGCATGGTCTCGTCGCCCACGATGTGGCGGAGCTGGTGAAAGAACAGCTCGCCCCGGGTGTTGATCGCGATGCTGTAGGAGGCAAAGTCGCGATAGGTGTGCGCCGGCTGGCTGGACGGCTCCGATTGGCCCTCGAGGTCGAGCAGCAGAACGGCCGCCTCGTTCCGGGGGTAGCTGCTGGGCCGGCCCATGACCTCCCAGAACCAGGTGCTCTGAAAGGTGGTGAACCCCTCGTCCAGCCATCCGTCGCGCCATTCGTTGTTGGCGAGAAGTCCCATGACGTAGTTGTGCCCCGCCTCGTGCACGATCAGCCCTTGGTCGGCCGAGCCGTTCATGATCACCATCGGAAACTCGGTGCCGCCGCCCTCGATCCGATGCAGGTTGGTGAGCTGGGGCCAGCCGAAGGGGCCGAAGAGCCCATCGAGCCAGGCGAGGGCACGCTCGGTCCGCTCCACCGCGACCCCATTGCCCCAACTCGCCTCGTCGCCTGGGGAGTAGAGCACATGGATCGCCACTTCGCCGAACCGGCCCCCCTCGTAGCGGTACTCGGGATTCAGGGAAAAGGCGAAGTGATGGACCCGCTCCGCGTACCAGCGAAGCCGCTTCCGACCTGGCCCCGCACCGTCGCAGGTGCCGGTGGACGGTGTCGAGGCGCCGTAGTAGTTCCGCTGGTGGTCCACCGGCCGCGAGGGGGCGCGGTTGGCGCGCTCCCAGCCAGGGTCGCCGCAGATCGGCACGCCGGTGGCGCCCACGACCTGGTCTCGCGGGATATCGAGGTCCACCAGGAAGCTGCCGAACTCGCCATAGAACTCACCCGCGGGATAGAGCGGGATCTCGGCCCAGCCGCGGCGGTCGTACACCACGACCTTGGGATACCACTGGGCAAAGTCGAACCGCCGGCCCTGGCGCGCCTGACGCCGCGGCAAGGTGGACGGGCGAGCGTCCCACGCCATCCCCACGGTCATCGAGTCGCCCGGCGGGAGCGGACGGGGCAGCGCGAAGCGGACGATCGTGCTGTCCGGGGCGAAGGGATAGAGCGGCTCCACCACCTGGCCCATGATTCGGACGTCGCGCACGTGGTTGAAGGCGAAGTGCGGATCGGGAAGGTCGTTGAACCGGCGCCGGCCCTCCCGCAGATCGGCCTCGGCCCAGCGGGAGCCGGGTCGAAAGGCGTTGAG
>JACCSE010000072.1 GCA_013813145.1 Gemmatimonadales bacterium | reverse complement strand
CTCCGCACCAGCACACAGTGCTCCGGTCGGACCCACCCCAGCCTTGCTGCGCTCGGGATGAGGTATTGGTAGCCCAGCGTGTAAAGCTCATTCAGTCGCCCCGCTGGTACACGATGTGGCCCCGCACGATCGTCGCCGCGGCGCGGCCCCGGAGCTCGCGGCCGGCGAACGGAGTGTTCCGGCTCTTGGAGAAAAACTCCGCCGGCTCGACCACCCACCGTTCCGCCGGGTCGAGGATCACCACGTCGGCCGCCGCGCCCGGCGCCAGGGTTCCGCCAGGAAGACCGAAGATGCGGGCCGGCATGACGCTCATCCGCTGGATCAAGGTGGGCAGGGTGAGCAGACCGCTCTCCACCAACTCGGTGAGGGCGAGCCCCAGCGCGGTCTCCAGCCCGATGATCCCGTTCGGCGCGTCGTCGAACTCCCGCTCCTTGGCATCGTAGTGGTGCGGAGCGTGATCGGTACAGATGACGTCGATGGTGCCGTCGCTGAGCCCCTGACGGATGGCCTCGCGATCCTCGGGCTCGCGGAGCGGCGGGTTCATCTTGGCGTTGGTGTTGTATCCCTCGCAGGCCTCGTGGGTCAGCGCGAAGTGATGGGGGCACGCCTCCGCGGTCACCCGGATTCCCTTTTCCTTGCCCCGGCGGATCAGCTCGACCGACCCGCGGGTGGACATGTGACACAGGTGCACATGACCGCCGGTGTGCTCGGCGAGCAGGATGTCGCGCGCGACCATGATCTCCTCCGCCGCGGCGGGAATCCCCTTGAGCCCGAGCCGGGTGGAGACCAGCCCCTCGTGCATCGCTCCCCCCGCCGACAGGGTGGGATCCTCGCAGTGGTCGGCCACTGGGATGCCGAAGGTCCGGGCGTACTCCAGCGCGGTGCGCATCAAATGACTCGACGCGACGGGCTTGCCGTCGTCGCTCACGGCCACCGCTCCGGCGCCGACCAGCTCACCGAATTCGGCGAGCTGCTGCCCCTTCTGGGCCAGCGAGATGGCGCCGATCGGGTACACCCGGGCCTTCCCCGCGCGCTGCGCCTGGCTCACGATGAACCCCACCGCCGCCTGGTTGTCGGTGACCGGATCGGTGTTGGGCATGGCGCACACGGCGGAGAACCCGCCCGCCGCCGCGGCCATGGCTCCGGAGGCGACCGTCTCGACGTCCTCCTGCCCCGGCTCCCGCAGGTGCACGTGCAGGTCGATGAGCCCGGGGGCCACGACCTTGCCCGCCCCGTCGAGCACCAGCGCCTCGTCGGGCCGCCCGAGATCGCGGCCCAGCGCCTGCACCTTGCCCTCGGCCAGGTAGAGGTCGGCCACCTCGTCGGTGTCACGCGACGGATCGATGATCCGGGCGCCGGTGATGAGGATCGGCCGCACGCTACTCCCCTCCCCCGCCGCCGTGGGCCCAGTCGGGCGAGCCGCCGGCAAGCAGGTAGAGCACCGCCATGCGGACCGCGACGCCGTTGGTCACCTGCGGGAGGATGACGCTGTGGGGGCCGTCGGCGACGTCGCTGTCGATTTCGACCCCGCGGTTCATCGGCCCCGGGTGGAGGATGAGCAGGTCCTTCGGCGCCTTGGCCAAACGGTCGTTGGTGAGGCCGAAGACCCGGTTGTACTCCCGAAGCGAAGGAAGAAACCCGGCCTGCATCCGCTCGAGCTGGAGCCGCAGGACGTTGAGCGCGTCGGCCCACTGGATGGCGTCCTCGATCCGGGGCAGGATGGTGACGCCCAGCTCGGCCACGTTGCGCGGGAGCAGGGTCGCCGGCCCGCACACGGCGACCTCGGCGCCGAGCTTGGTGAGACCCCAGATGTTGCTCCGCGCCACCCGGCTGTGCAGGATGTCGCCGCAGATCGCGACCTTGAGTCCCTCCAGCCGCTTGAACCGGTCGCGCAGGGTCAGCATGTCGAGCAGCCCCTGGGTGGGGTGCTCGTGTTTGCCGTCGCCGGCGTTGATCACGTTGCTGCGGATCCGCTGGCCGAGGAACTGCGCGGCGCCGGATGCGCCGTGGCGGATCACCACCATGTCGATCCGCATGGCCTCGAGGTTCCGCGCCGTGTCCACCAGTGTCTCCCCCTTGCTCACCGAGGAGCTATCCGCGGCGACGTTCACCGTGTCGGCGCTGAGGCGCTTCTCGGCGAACTCGAAGGAGATGCGGGTACGGGTGGAGGCCTCGAAGAAGAGATTGACGATAGTCTTCCCGCGGAGCGCGGGGACCTTCTTGATGGGCCGCTCACTCACTTCCTTGAACGGCTCCGCGGTGTCGAGGATGAGCCGGAGCTGTGCCGCGCTCAGCGGCTCCAGACCGACGAGGTCCTTGCCGAGGGACGCGGTCACCTCAGGTCCCCCGCACCAGCTCGACCGCGTCGCGCTGGTCCAGTTCGCTCACCAGCACGTCGACCCGGTCGCCCAGGCCGGCAGTGGCGCTGGTGCCGACGATGTCGGCCTGGATGGGGAGCTCGCGCCCGCCCCGGTCGATCAACACGCAGAGGAGGATGCGGCGGGGCCGGCCGAAGTCGGCGCACTCGTCGAGTGCCGCGCGCACGGTGCGGCCGGTGTAGAGGACGTCGTCCACGATGACGACGGTCTTCCCGTCGAGGTCCGGGAGGCTGGTCTCGCCGACGACCGGGCGGGGGCCGATGGTCTGGAGATCGTCGCGGTAGAGGGTGATGTCGAGCTTGCCCAGCGCCACGTCCGATTCCTGGGTCCGGTCGATGAGGCGCTTCAGCCGCACGGCAAGCTCCACGCCGCGGCGCTGGATCCCGACCAGCACCAGGCGATCGGTGCCCTGGGCCCGCTCCACGATCTCCGTCGCCATGCGCGCCAACGTGCGGGCGAGCGCGTGCTCGTCCAGGAGAGGAATACGGGTGGGCATCGGGGGCGGAAGGTAGCGGGTGGGATTAGAGGTCGCCAGAGGCGTCGTTGCGAACCGGTATCCATCAATGCACCTTCCTCTTGCCCGGAGCATGTTGGACCCTCCCAACTAATGTCCCCGTCTCTTCCCGTCCTGGGCCCGCCCGAACCGGACTGACGTATGTCAGAGCAGCCAGCACCATTCCCGTTGTCCGAGGGGCCGGCGGCCGAAAGGCTCGGTAGCGGCATTCCGGGCCTTGACGACGTCATGGCCGGTGGGTTCCCGGCTCGGCATCTCTATCTTCTGGAGGGCGAGCCAGGCACGGGCAAGACGACCATGGGACTTCAATTTCTGCTGGAAGGTGCCCGGCAGGGGGAGTCCGGTCTCTACGTTACGCTCTCGGAGACCAAAGAGGAGTTGATCGCAGTCGCGGCCTCTCACGGCTGGTCGGCCGACGCCATCGAGCTGTTCGAGTTAATGCCTCCAGAGGAGGCGCTGCGGCCGGAAGGTCAGTACACCGTCTTCGATCCATCGGAGATCGAGCTTACGGGCACGACGCAGGCCATTTACGAAGCGGTCGAGCGGGTCAAGCCGGTGCGCGTCGTTTTCGACTCCCTATCCGAGATGAGACTCCTGGCCCGAGACCCGCTCCGGTATCGCCGCCAGATCCTCGGCCTCAAGCAATTCTACGCCGGGCGGCGGAGCAGCTCCGCCAGTCGCAGCGCATACAGGCGGTCGGGGGCCTGGCCGGGGGAGTGGCGCACGAGGTAAACAATATGATGACCGCCATACTCGGCTTTGGTGGCTTCGTGCTGGGAGCCTTGGACTCGGAACACCCTCAGCGTTCGGACGTCCAGGAGATGGTCAAGGCCGCCACTCGCGCCGCTACCATTACCCGCCAACTCCTGGCGTTCAGCCGGCGCCAGGTTCTCCTGCCCTCGGTGCTCGAACTGAACAGTGTGGTATCCGACTTGACCAGAATGCTGGGTACCTTCCTGGGAGCCGACATTCAGCTCAGCATGCGGCTCGATCCGAAGGCTGGACGAGTGCACGCAGATCGCGGTCAGCTCGAACAGGTCATCGTCAACCTTGCGATCAATGCGCGTGACGCCATGCCGACCGGCGGCCGCCTGGCGTTGGAGACGTCGGATGTGATGCTGGATTCGTCTTACGCCACACGGCACCCTGGCGTCACCATCGCGCCAGGTCGTTACGCGATGCTGGTCTTGACCGACACCGGCAAGGGAATGGACGAGGCAACGCGGTTGAGCGCGTTCGAGCCGTTTTACACCACGAAGCCGGTCGGTCAAGGAACTGGCCTGGGACTATCGACCGTGTACGGCATAATGAAGCAGTCGGAAGGATTCGTCTGGCTCTACAGCGAGCCCGGGCTGGGTACTTGCGTAAAGCTCTATCTCCCGAGCGTCACGGACCCGCTCAATGAGGTGCCCCCACCTGAGACGTCGCCGCGGCGGGGCCACGAGACCGTATTGATAGTAGAAGATGAAGGCACAGTTCGCGCGCTCGCGGGGCGAGCGCTCCAGGAATCGGGGTACACGATTCTGGAGGCGCCGAACGGCCGGGCTGCCCTGGAGCTGGTTCGGAACCAAGCAACGCCGATCGACTTAGTCGTATGTGATGTAATCATGCCCGAGATGAACGGTCGCGAGTTCGGGCGCCTGCTCGCCCTGGAGAATCCACGCATCCCGGTGATCTACATGTCGGGTTACCCGGGGAATCAGGTGATCGAGCGCGGGCTCATGCCTCCGGAGGCACCCTTCGTAGAAAAGCCATTCACCGCGGCCTCTCTCGGTCATATGGTCCGAACCCTGCTGGACCGTCGGTCCCCCTTCAAAGGGGACGAGACCGCGCCCTTGACAACCGGGTTGCCGGATTCGAATGTGATGGGTCTTCCTCCCTTCTGAATCCGGGCGCCCTATGCATCGAGCCAGACCCCTGCTGGTGCGGCTGACCGTGTTCGCCGCCGTCATTGCTCCCGTCCTCGCGTTCGCCTCGATAGCCGCCCAGTCTCCCGCCGAGCCCAAGTCCATCATCAAGGGCGTCGTGCGGTATGAACGCAGGGGCGTGTCCGGGGCTCCTCCCACCGGCATCGTGACCGGGGTGATGATGGGAGGCGCGACTGCCGTGGGAATGCAGCGGGCGGTCAAGGGTGTGCTGGGCCTCCTCGCCGGCGCCGCGGCGCTCACCGGCAATCCGTCCATCACCGAGATGAACGACTTTCTCCGCTCCACCGACCAGATCGACATGAGCGGGTGGCCGGTCAAGGCGGAGTATGGGGC
>JACCSE010000508.1 GCA_013813145.1 Gemmatimonadales bacterium | reverse complement strand
CAACTGGCAGCAGATGGAGTGGTACGGTAAAGCCAACTTCCTCAAGGGCGGACTCGCCTTTGCCGACTTCGTCACCACGGTGAGTCCCACCCAGGCGCGCGAGCTCAGGACGCCCGGTGGCGGGTTCGGCCTCCACGACGTGTTTCTCTCGCTGGGCGACCGGCTGGTCGGCGTGCTCAATGGTATCGACCAGCGGCTGTGGACTCCCGCCACTGACCCGCAGATCACCGCGCAATACTCGGCCGGGAAGCTGGAGGGCAAGCGCCGCTGCAAGGCGGGCCTCCAGCGCTCCTTCGGGCTGCCCCAGCGGCGGCGGGTGCCGCTCTTCGGGATGACTGGCCGGCTGGTGACCCAGAAAGGTCTCGATCTCATCCTGAGCGCGCCCAAACTGCTCGGGAGCGACGCGCAGTTCGTCTTCCTCGGCAGCGGCGAGCCGCGCTACGAGCGGGCGCTGGTGGAGCTGGCCTCGTCGGCCCCGAACCGCATCGGGGTGCAGCTCGACTTCACCGACCGGCTGGAGCACCGGCTGATGGCGGGGGCCGACATCTTCCTCATGCCGTCGCTCTACGAGCCCTGCGGCCTCACTCAGATGCGGTCCCAGCGCTACGGCGCCCCGCCGATCGTGCGCCGGGTAGGCGGCCTGGCCGACACCGTGGAGGATGGGCTGACCGGCTTCGCCTTCGATGCCTACACGGCGGAGGCGTTCCAGGACGCGGCGCTTCGCGCGCTCGCGGGCTACGGCGAGTCCGCCAAGTGGCAGGCCATGATCCGGCGAGGAATGGCGAAGGACTTCAGTTGGGAGCGCTCGGTAGACACCTACCTCGATGTGTACCGGCGCGCGCTGGTGCACGCGGCGGCCGCGCGGTGACGGCTCCGCCGGTCGACTTCGTCCTCGCGCTGCACAGCCATCTTCCCTACGTCCTGAACCACGGGCGCTGGCCCCACGGCAGCGACTGGCTGAGCGAGGCGACGGTGGACACCTACCTCCCGCTGCTCGAGGCGCTCCGTGCGCTCGGGGGGGAGGTGGTGCCGGCGCCGGTGACGGTGGGCTTCACGCCGGTGCTCGCCAATCAGCTCGCCAGTCCGGTCTTCGCCGCGGAGATGGACGCGTTTTTCGATCAGCGTCTCGCCGCCTGCGACGAGGCGCCCGCCTCGCTCTCCGCTACCGGCGAAAGCGCATTGCTGCCGCTGGTCAGCTTCTGGCGCACCCGCCTGCTCCGCTTCCGCCGTCTGTTTCAGGAGGTCGATCGGGATCTCGTCGCCGCCTACCGCGCGCTCGAGGCGGCCGGCCGGATCGAGATCATCGGTTCCGCCGCGACCCATGGCTTCCTGCCGCTCCTCGCTCGCGACGAGAGCATCCGGCTCCAGCTCGCCGTCGGCATCTCGGAGCACCGCCGTCTGTTCGGTCGCGCCCCGGCCGGCTGCTGGCTGCCGGAGTGCGCTTACCGGCCGCGTGGCGCGTGGCATCCGTGGCCGACCGCGCCGCGGGTCGGTCTCCGCCGGGGAATCGACGAGCACCTCGCTGACGCCGGGTTCCGCTTTTTCTTCGTCGACGCGCACCTGGCGGGCGCCGGCCGGCCGCTCGGCATCTACGGCGATCCCGGCGGCGATCCGACGCTGCACGGGCCGCTCGCGATGGACGTGGTGGGGAGTGCGCAGCGCTCCCCATACCAGGCTTACCGGGTGGCGCAGGGTCGCGGGGGCCCGCTGTCGGCGTTCGTGCGCGACCCCCGCGCCTCCATGCAGGTGTGGAGCCGCTTCCAGGGTTACCCCGGCGACGAGTGGTACCTCGAGTTCCACAAGATGCGCTGGCCCGGCGGGCTCAAGCTCTGGCGGGTGAGCGGCGCCGACGTGGATCTGGGCGAAAAGCAGGCGTACGACCCCGCGGCCGCGGCGGCCCGCGCCCGCACTCACGCCGAGCATTTCGCCGGTATGGTGGAGAGCATCGCCGCCGCGGAGTCGGCCAATCGGGGAGCGGTCGTCGTCGCACCGTTCGACACCGAGCTATTCGGCCACTGGTGGTTCGAAGGCCCCGACTTTCTTGCCGCGGTGTACCGGGAGCTGGCCCGCCGCCGGGTCGCGGTGCGGCCCGCCACCGGCTCCCGGCACCTCGACGATCACCCGTCGCGAAACGCCCTGCGGCTGCCCGCCGGCTCGTGGGGAGCAAACGGTGATTTCAGCATGTGGCTCGGACCTCAGACCGCGTGGACCTGGGAGCGGCTCTGGCCGCTGGAGGAGCGGTTCTGGGACGCGGCGCCGGCCGCACTGATGAACCCGGCCGCGCGGGAGGTCCTGGCCCAGGCCGCGCGCGAGCTGCTGCTGGCCCAGTCGTCGGACTGGCAGTTCATCATCTCCACCGGCGCGGCGGCCGATTACGCCACCCGCCGTTTCCAGGAGCATTGCTCCGCCGCCGAGGAGCTGGTCGCGGCTCTGATCGCCGGTGGGGAGTCCGAGCTCACGGCCGCGCGAGCCCGCGCCGGCGACCTGGCGCGGCGTGACGACCTCTTCCCCGATATCCTCCCGGCACTGTCGGTCGCCCTCGGCGGCTCCCGCTCATACGTGCTCGGCTGACGATGACCCCGATCCGCTTCGTCTTCGGGCTGCACCTGCATCAGCCGGTGGGCAACTTCGATCACGTCTTCGAGCAGCACCTCGAGGACGTCTACCGGCCGCTGCTCGAGCACCTCGCCGACCGGGAGTTCCTTCCCGTCGTTCTCCACCTCTCGGGCCCCCTGCTCGAGTGGCTGGAGGAGCATGGATCGACCTACCTCGACCGGCTGGGCCGGCTGGTCTCGGACGGCAAGGTGGAGCTGCTGCTGTCCGGATTTTACGAACCGGTGCTCGCCTCGCTGCTCCGCGCCGACCGGGTGGAACAGATCCACTGGATGCGCGACGCGATCCGCCGACGGTTCGGAGTGGATGCCCGGGGGCTCTGGCTCACCGAGCGGGTGTGGGAGCCCGAGCTCGCCGCCGACCTCGCCGATGGGGGCGTGCGCTACGTCCTGGTGGACGACCGACACTTCCTGGTGACGGGCTTCTCGTCCGACCAGCTCCACGCGCCGTTCTGGACCGACAGCGATGGCAGGCGCCTCGCGCTCTTTCCCATCGACGAGCGGCTGCGCTATCTGATCCCCTTCCGCCCTCCGGAGGAGAGCGCGGAGTACCTGCGGGAACTGCGCGGCGCCGGCCACGGCCTCGCCGTGCTGGCGGACGACGGCGAGAAGTTCGGCGGCTGGCCCGGCACCAAGGATTGGGTCTACCAGCAGGGCTGGCTGGATCGCTTCACCGCCACGATCGGCGATCTCGTCGCGCGTGGTGAGGTGCGGTTGAGCCGGCTGGATGACGCGCTCACCGAAGTCCCGAGCAACGGCCTGGCCTACCTGCCGACGGCGTCGTACCGCGAGATGGAGGGATGGTCACTCCCGCCGGACTCGGCGCTCCGGCTCACCCGCCTGGAGCGGGAGCTGGGCGAGGGACGCCTGGCGGGTCCGGACGGCGCGCTGGTCCGGGGCGCCCACTGGCGGAACTTCCTGGTGAAATATCCCGAGTCGAATCGGATGCAGAAAAAGATGCAGGCGCTCTCCTCGCTCTGCCGCCGGAAGGGAAACCCGGAGGGGGCGCGCCGCGCCATCGGCCGGGCCCAGTGCAACGACGCCTACTGGCACGGGGTATTCGGCGGGCTCTACCTGCCCCATCTCCGGGACGCCATCTGGCGCAACCTCGCCCAGGCAGAAGCGGAGCTCCGCCGGGGGAAGGCATTGGGGTGGGAAATGGCGGACTACGACGGTGACGGGCACGAGGAGGTGCTGATCCACTCGCCGGCCTTCTCCGCGGTCGTGAGTCCCCGCCGCGGCGGAGCGCTGGAGGAGTTCACGCTGTTCCGCTCCGGGATCAACTATGCCAACATCCTCACCCGCCGGCGGGAGGCCTACCACGACCTTGCGCTCGAGCGCGAGGCCGAATCAGCCGGCCATGGTGATGGCGGAACCCAGAGCATCCACGACATCGAGCAGGGACTGCGGCTCGCCTCCCGCCCGCCGGTGGACATCCACGAGCGAGCCCTCTTCGTGGATCGGATGCTGCCCGGGTCCTTGATCCTCGACCGGTACGCCGGGGCAGAATACTGGCCCACGGTTTCCTGGGCCGGAGAGCGGGTGGGAGTGGAGGTGGTACGCCGGCGGGACGCGGTAGAGGTGGTCTGCCGCCCGCTGGCCGGACGGGCCGAGATGGTCAAACGATACCGCTTCGAAAGCTCCGGCCTGCTCAGAGTGAGCTATACCTGGGACCCGGCGCCATGGGCACCGGACGACTGGTTTGCGCCGGAGATCTCGATCGCGAGCCCGCTGAATTTCGAGTGCTCCCCGGCCGCGGAGATCTGGCGTTTTCCCATCGAGACGGTCGCCAAGAGCGAGCGCGGGTTCGATCGCACCCGGCAGGGCGAGTCGGTGACGCTGCGGTGGCCGGCGGCGGCGGGCAGAGCTGCGGTCGAGGTGACGCCGGGGATCTAGGTGGATGCCAGGGGTTCGGCGGGGTTCGGGGTGCGCCGCGGGCGATAGTGTGCCGGTGCTGGGGGCGGGCTGCGTCACTCCGGTCGCCGCCGCGCGCTTCGTCCTTTGAGATCGCGCAGGGACCTGGAGGCGCGCTAACGCTCCCTGC
>JACCSE010000481.1 GCA_013813145.1 Gemmatimonadales bacterium | reverse complement strand
GCAAGATCCCTCGCATACGCTCGGGATGACATATGGCGGCCCAGTCACCCCAGCCGTTGCACCGTCCCCTCCGGCCGGAAATCGGGCGCCAGGGTGAGCAGGAACGCGCCCATCCGCCGCGCCTCGTCCACCGTGAGATCGGGCGGCACCAGCACCTGCGCCAGGAACCCCGGCCGGAGAGGGAACGCGAGCGAAATCCCGGCGGCCGCATCCGGCCGGATCTCCGGTACGCGCGGGGCAGGGCCGGCCGCGCGCCCCCGCGGCCGCGACTCCGCCCTCGTCGCCCAGGCCGCGGAGCGGGTTCCGTATCCGGCCGGATTTTCCATCCAGCTCACGAACTCCTCGATCGCCCGGCCGACCCGGCGGCGGTACTCTCCCGTGGAGGCCGGGGACAGCCGGCCTGGGTGCCGGTTGAGAAAGTGCTTGAAGGTCGCGTCCACATCGATACGGCGTACATCAGCCTCCTCCTCCTGCGCCAGGGCGTCGAGGACTTTCGCCGTCGCCACCCGCCAACCCTGCGCGGTCGAAGGGTTCACCAGCCCTTTGTCGACCACATAGTCGATGAACCTCGCCAGCGCCGCGCGGGAATAATCGGGTTTCGGTCCCACCTGCACCCCCTCACGAAGGAACCCCAAATGTACCGCGTTGGGCGTTCGGATCAAGGTCAAATTCCCGACATTTTGTTTGCCAACGCCAATGAAGCCCGTGTGGACTGATGTGGATAAATCAAATGCATGATGTGGAGGCGCTTCCCGGTGGCCCCTCGCCTGGCCACTCCCGCAAACGCGTTGAAACTGCGATGGGCGTTTGGATGAAATGCCCACTGGAAACCAACGCACCTAGATGCGGATCAAATGCAGGAACACCGCTCCGGCTCGGAGCGTCCGAGGCCGTTGCGGCCAGTGGGCGGCACCCACGCGATGTATGCGAAAGTTGGTTCTGCGATCAGAGCTGCTGAGCCATCCGGAGCCAGGCGCCGAACAGCGGATCCTCCAGCCGCCAGCGCACCCGCCCCACCAACGCCTCCTCGCGAATCACGCCCCGCCGGTCGAGCGCGCCCAGCGCCTTCTGCATACTGGCCGTCGGAATCCGGTAGCGCCGGCTCACGTCCGCCGACTGCAGCGCGAGGCCGCGCTCCAGCACCACCGCTTTGGCCGCCCGCTTCTGCACCTGGGTCAGCGAGTTCCAGAGCTGGGTGTACGCCGGGTTTTCCTGCATGAGCACCTGCAACAGCGCGGCGTTCACCGCGTCGCGATCGAGCTGTCGCGCCGGTTCCACCCGGAGCATTTCCCAGCATGCGTGCGCCAATCGCTGGACCGAGTATGGAACTTCCTCGGCGAGCTCGAGAATCGCGTCCACTCCTTCCGGGGTGGACTTCAGCTTGGCGTCGGCGAAGCCGGCGTCAAGGAATGCCTTGAACTCCTCCGCCGGCAGGGGACCGATGAAGAGCCGAGCCCCGAGCTTGTAAAATGCCCGCCCGGAGTCGCTCGTCATGTCGGCCAGAAGCCGGGTGGCCGACCCGGCGAATATGTAGCCCACGTGGCGGTGGCGTTGGACCACCGCGCGGATCTGCCGCTCGGCCGCCGCCCCGCGCTCCTCCACCACGTGCTGGAACTCATCGAGGATCACCGCCACCCGCCGCTTGGCGTTGGACGCCAGCTTCTCCACCGTGTCCAGCACGTCGGCCAGAATCGGCAGCTCGGTGGCGGTGTTGCGCTCGATGCCGAGCGAAAGGCTGAGCTGTTGGTTGCTCACGTCGTAGGTGACGTGCGGCTTCAGCTTGGCGGCCACCCGCGCCAGCAGGTCACCCGTTCGGTCGATCGGGCCGGCAAGCGCGCGGGCCGCCCCGGTCAGCAGTGCCTCCGCCAGGAGGTCCAGGCTCTCGTACCGCTCCGCGTCGTACCGCAGCACCACGATGCCCCTGCTCTCCGCCAGGGCCTGGGCGGCGTGGAGGAGCGAGGTCTTTCCGTAGCGGCGCGGCCCGATGAGGAACAGCTTGTCGGCGTTCTCGATGGTTCGAATGAGCTGGTCGAGCTCGGCGGCGCGATCGACCAGCTCGTCAGGCGAGAGCTCGCGCCCGAACTCGAACGGATTTCGGGCCGCCGGCGGGAGGGACGGCCGGCGAGTGGGAAGCGCCATGCTGCCTCGAGGGGTGGTGGAGTATCATGCTAATGGCATAATGCTAATGGCATGATGCTTTAAGCATAGCGAAACCCGGATCCCAAGGCAACCCGTCCTGCTCGCCCGGAGCCGATCCGCCGCTCCCCGCGGGGCTCCTCGCTCAACCTTGACGCCGGCTTCTGGCTACCACCCCACGCGCGGCCTTACATTCCATCGGCCTGAGCGCTCTACCTCCAGGGGACCCGAAATGGCCGGCAAGATCGATCCGTCACACTTGCAGGATCCCGCGCTCCGCCCCATCGCCGAGAAGCTGGGAGCGGGCCAGCGGCTGACGCCCGCCGACGGCCTGGCGCTCTATGCCACGGCCGATCTGCTTGGCCTCGGCCTCCTGGCCGACTGGGCCAATCGGCGGAAGAACGGCGATCGGGTCTTCTTCTCCGCCAATCAGCACATCAACCCCACCAACGTATGCGTCCTCCGCAACACCTGTACGTTCTGCTCCTTCGCCCGGATGCCGAAAGAGGACGGGGCCTACACCCGGTCGCTGGACGAGGTCTTCCACGAAGCGGAGCAGGCGCGCGGGATGCCGACCCGGGAGTTCCACATCGTCGGCGGTTTGCATCCCAAGCTGCGGCTGAGTTACTACACCGACATGATCCGCGGCCTCAAGCAGCGGCACCCCGAGGTCCACATCAAGGAACTGACCGCGGTCGAGATCGCGCACCTGGCGCGGATCGAGCGCACCTCCGAGCGCGCGGTGCTGCTGGCAATGAAGGAGGCCGGACTCACCAGCCTTCCCGGCGGCGGCGCCGAGGTGTTCAGCACGGCGGTGCGGGCGACCATCGCCGAGCGGAAGCTCACCGGCGAGGAATGGCTTCGGGTGCATCGCACGGCGCACGAGCTGGGCATTCCGACCAACTGCACGATGCTCTACGGCCACGTCGAGAGCGCCGAGGATCGCGTCGCCCACCTGGGCATGCTCCGGGCACTTCAGGATGACACCGGGGGGTTTCTCACCTACATCCCGCTGGCGTATCACCCCGACCGCAACGAGCTAGGGGAGGAAATGGGCCGAGTCGGGACCGCGACGACCGGTTATGAGGACCTCAAGAACATCGCCGTGGCGCGGCTCTTCCTCGACAACATCCCCCACGTGAAGACCCACTGGCCGATGGTGACGCCGTTCCTCTCTCAGATCGCGCTCAGCTTCGGCTGTGACGATGTGGAGGGGACCGTGGTATACGAGCGGATCTATCACGAGGCCGGCGCGCGGACCGACATGCACCTGCCGTATCTCGAGCTGGTGCGGCTCATTCGTGGGGCGGGGAAACAGCCGGTGGAGCGGGACAGCCTCTATCGAGCCGTGCGCGAGCAGTTCGACGATCCGCCGCCCGAGCCGGCGCTGCACCGAGGCCCCACGCTGCCCGTGGTGCACGCCGCATGAGGCTGGGCCGGATTCCCTGGATCAACTGCTACCC
>JACCSE010000579.1 GCA_013813145.1 Gemmatimonadales bacterium | reverse complement strand
AAGATCCCTCGCTGCGCTCGGGATGACATTCGCGGTGCCACTCAGTCGCATGAGCGCCGCCCGTTGCCCCTCCCCCCGCGTTCCATATAGGTTCACGTCTCGCACTCCCACTCCCCACAACAGATCGCCGCGCCTATGCCGTTCGAGACCGCCGTTGTTCGTGCCGCCCCGGCAGGTTACGCCACGCCGCTGCTCGCCATCGCCGTGGCGCGGGGAGGGGCGCCGCCGTCGCTCGGGGAGCTGGACACGGGTACCGGCGGGGCGCTCGCCCGTCTCTTCGAGGCCGGCGACTTCAGCGGCAAGCGGGACGAGACCGCCGTGATCTACCCCGGCGGTCCCGCGGCTCGGGTGCTCCTGGTGGGAATGGGCAAGGCGGAAGAGGTCACTCCGGCCGGGTTGCGCCGGGCGGCGGCGCTCGCGGGCAAACGAGCTCGCTCGCTCGGCGTGCCCAACGCGGCCTTCCACCTGCCGGCGGAAGCGCGGGGCGGGGTGAGCGTCGCGACGGCCGCCCAGATGATCGCCGAGGGACTGGCGCAAGGCGTCTGGCAA
Organism: Gemmatimonadales bacterium; assembly: GCA_013813145.1. Taxonomy (GTDB): domain Bacteria; phylum Gemmatimonadota; class Gemmatimonadetes; order Gemmatimonadales; family GWC2-71-9; genus CAVVWJ01. Next base: position 2,872 of record JACCSE010000579.1, on the reverse strand, counting down.
TACACCGAGATGAAGCGCCCACCGGAGGAGCGGCGGCCGGTCCTCGAGCGGGTGGAGCTGCTGCTCGCCGACCAGTCCGAGGCCGCCGTGGCGGGACACCGGATCGGCGCGGCGCTGGGAGCGGGTCAGACCCTCGCCCGGAGCATACAGGTGCTCCCCGGAAACGTCTGCACCCCGAGCTACGTGGCCGGCGCGGCCCAGGAGCTGGCGACGCGGCACGGCTTCGAGATCACCGGGCGCGACAGGGCCGAGATCGCGCGGGAGAAGTTGGGCGGGCTCCTCGCTGTGGCGCAGGGGAGCGCGGAGGAGCCGCGCTTCATCGCGCTGGAGTATCATGGCGCGGACGGCGCGCCGGTGGTGCTGGTGGGGAAGGGCGTCACCTTCGACACCGGCGGCATCTCGATCAAACCGGCGCAGAACATGGAGGACATGAAGTACGACATGTCCGGCGCCGCGGCGGTACTGGGCACGTTCGAGGTGCTGGGCCGGCTCAAGCCGCCGGTTCACGTGGTCGGCCTCATCCCCAGCACCGAGAACATGCCGTCGGGCACCGCCATCAAGCCGGGCGACGTCATCACCAGCCATCTCGGCAAGACCATCGAGGTGATCAACACCGACGCCGAAGGGCGGCTCATCCTCTGCGACGCGCTGTCCTGGGCCCGCCGCTATCATCCGGCCTGCGTGCTCGACATCGCCACCCTCACCGGCGCCATCGTGGTCGCGCTGGGACACACCGCGGCCGGCATCATGGGCACCGACGACGCGCTGATCGAGGAGGTCCGCGCCGCCGGCGAGCGCTCGGGCGAGCGGGTCTGGCCGCTTCCACTGTGGGACGAGTACCGCGACCTCATGAAATCCGAGATCGCCGACGTGAAGAACTCCGGTGGCCGCCCCGCCGGCAGCATTTCGGCCGGCTGGTTCCTCCGCGAGTTCGTCGAAGGATATCCCTGGGCCCATCTCGACATCGCCGGCACCGCCTACACCGACCGGGAGGATCCGACCCGGGTGAAGGGACCCACCGGAATGGGAGTGCGGCTGTTCAGTGAGTTCGTGCTGGCGAGGGCAGGGAATGGGAAGCAGGGTGGCGCGAAAGGCGTGGACGGGAAAAGCGTGAAGGGTGAACGGTGAACGGTGAATGGGTAAAGCGAGCGGCCATACTCGCGCGCCGGCTGCTCGGGTTCCTCCTCCCGTTCTCCGTTCACTTTTTGCCGTTCACGGTCTCCGCCCAGATCCTCGACGACACCCTCGAAGCCGACACCCTGGCGCAGGACACGGTCGACTACACCGCGCGTTTCCTCGACGCCCAGGGGCAGGCGGCAGTGCGGGTGCCGGCCATGCCGGTGGCGGGGGCCAGGGGACCGGCCCCCGCGCTCACCCGGATCGTCTTCACCCGCGATTCGATCGAGTGGGGCCATGCCTCCACGCTCGGCGATCTGCTGACCCAGGTGCCGGGGGTGTACCTCTGGCGCGGCGGATTCATCGGCCGGCCGGAGCCGGTGAACTACCAGGGCCGCGGCGCGACGTCGGTGGAGTACGTTCTCGACGGGCTCCCCTATCTCGCCGCCGGCGTAGACAGTATCGCGGTGGATCCCGCGCTCCTCTCCATCAGCTTTCTCGACCGGATCGAAGTGGAGCGATTGCCCGGCCTGCTCCGGGTGCATCTGTTCACCCTGCGGCACGATCGGCGCGCTCCTCTCTCCCGGATCGGCATCGCCCGAGGTGACCAGGACTTCGCGCGCTACGAAGGGGCGCTGACCCGCCGGGGCGAATCGGGAGTCGGCTTCGGGCTCGCCGCCGACTACCTCAGTTCCCCCACGGCGAGCGGCGCATCCAGCAGCTACTCCAATACCCAGATTCTGGCGCAGGGCGGCTACGTGCCGTCGGCGAGGTTCGGGGTGCAGCTCCAGCTTCTCCGCTCCGGACCGAATCGGCGACCGTTCGTGAGCGACGCGCTGTCGGGCGAGTCTACCGGCCTGGGATTCAACGCGACCCGGACCGACGCGCAGCTCCGGCTGGCGCTCCGTTCGCGGCCGGACGGACTGGGCTCTTCCCTCGACCTGGTTTACGGGCGTACCGCATGGGACGGCGCGGAAGTAGACCAGCGGATCCACCACATCGGCGGATGGGTGGGTTATCGTGCCGCCGCGGCGTCACTCGGCGCCAGCGCGATGCACCGCACCCGGTGGACTCCGCTCGACCTCCGGGGCACCGCTGGGTGGTCGCCATCGCCGGTCGTCACGACCGGCGCCGAGCTGGTGTACAAGCGGCACCGGGGAGGACGGAACAGCGGCTTCGTCGTGCTATCGGCCGGGCTCCAGCCGATCCGTGGGCTTGCGCTCACCGGCACTGCGCGAGTAGGCAATCAAGTCGCCGCGCCGGCGGTCGTCAGTGACACCGCGCAGCGGCTCCGCGATTTCCGCGCGAGCCTCGGCTGGGAACGGGAGCGAGTCGCCTTCGAGGTCGGTTGGGCCCGGACCTCGGCGTTCAGCCCGTTCGGGTACGCCGAGTTTCCGCGCATCCCCAGCCTCGCTCCGGCTCCGGACGTGGACTGGATCACGCTGGGCGCCAGGGTCCATCCGCTTCGCTGGATCGCGCTGGAGGGCTGGTACAGCGATCCCGGCGCGGGCAGCCCCGACGGGATCCCGCCGACGCACTCGGTCGTGGCGGTCACCCTCCGCTCCAAGTTCCTGAGGCAGTTTCCCAGCGGAATTTTCGATCTGAAGCTGCGGCTGAGCATGGAGAGCTGGGGGACCGGGACCATTGGCCGGGATGAGACCGGGGCGCCGATCCCGCTCCGGGGAGCGACGTTCCTGCGGAGCCTGGTGCAGATCCAGCTCCAGAGCTTCTCGTTGTACTGGGACCGGGGGAACCT
>JACCSE010000578.1 GCA_013813145.1 Gemmatimonadales bacterium | reverse complement strand
GGGTTCCCCCGTACAGATTGTCGCCGGACACCACGTGATCGCCCGACTTGAGCAGCTTGAGCACGGTGTCCAGCGCGGCGAGCCCGGAGCCGAAGGCGAAGCCATGGGTGCCGTTCTCCAGGCTCGCGACGTTGCGCTCCAGCGCTTCGCGCGTGGGGTTCTGGGTCCGGGCGTACTCGTACCCCTTGTGCTGACCGAGCTTGGGCTGCACGTAGGTGGAGGTCTGATAGATCGGCGTCATCACCGCCCCCGAGAGCGGCTCCGGCACCTGGCCCGCGTGCACGGCGCGGCTGGCGAAGCGTAGCTCGTGATCGTGGGGGAGAATCCTGGTCATGCGGTGTCCGGTGGGAGAGGAGTCAGAAGCGTAATGGCGGCGAACCGGGAGCGGCAAGCCGTTGAGAGCGCCCGTCGCTCCGGTTAGCTTCGATGCGTGAATTCCCCCACCCCGATCGGCGGGACGGCGCGCTGTCTGGTGGTCGACGACGATGCGCAGGTCCGCCACGCGCTGGCCAAAGTCATCGAAGGTCACGGGCTCGCCACCGTCCAGGCATCGTCCGGCAAGGAGGCGCTCGAGGTCCTCCGGATCCAGGGCGAGATCCCCCTGGTGATCTCGGACGTCAACATGCCCGAGATGGACGGCATCAGCTTCCTCCGGGAGGCGCTGCGGCTCTACCCGGACATGGCGGTCATCATGCTGACCGGTGTGTCGGAAGTCACCACGGCCGTCGAATGTCTGAAGCTCGGCGCGCTGGACTACATCTCCAAGCCGGTGCTCCTGGATGAGGTCCGGGCCCGGGTGGACAAGGCGCTGGACAAGCGCCAGCTCGTGCTCGACAACCGGTTTCACCAGCAGCATCTCGAGGTCAGGGTCCGGGAGCTGGACCGGCGCAATAAGCAGTCGTTGATCAATGGCGTGCAGACCCTGGTGCACGCGCTCGAGGCCAAGGACGCCTACACCAGCGGCCACTCCTCGAGAGTGAGCCGCTACGCGGTCAAGACCGCCGTCCAGCTCGGCTATACCGGCGATCTGCTGGAGCAGATCCGGTTGGGCGGAGAGCTGCACGACATCGGCAAGATTGGCACCCGGGAGGACATCCTGAACAAGCCCGGTCCGCTCACCGCCGAGGAGTTCGAGCACATCAAGGCACACTCCATCCTTGGCGAACGGATCCTCGCGCCGTTCCTCTCCGAGTCGCCCATGGTGCTCCGGATCGTGCGCCACCACCACGAGCGGATGGACGGCACCGGTTTCCCCGATGAGCTGCGCGGCGCCGACATCCCGCAGGAGGCGCGCATCGTCGCGGTGGTGGACGCGTTCGACGCCATGACCACCAATCGGGCGTACCGGCCCTCGCGCAGAGTGGCGGATGCCGTGCTCGAGCTCCAGCGATGCGCCGGCGCTCACTTCGATCACGAGGTGGTCGGCGGCTTCCTGCGAGCGCTGGGCGACACCTCCGCCCTTTCCCTGACGGTCTAAGTCCTCCCGCACCCCGCCCCGATGTCCGACACCCTCATGATCAGCGTCTCCGGGATGCGTGGCCACGTCGGTACGGATCTCACTCCCGAGCTCGTCGCCCGGCACGCCGCGGCGCTCGGGGCGTGGGTGCGCACCGCGGCGCCTCCCGTCTCTGGCCGGCCCCTCGTCGTCCTCGGCCGCGATGCGCGGACCAGCGGTCCGATGTTCGCTCATGCCGCGGCCGCGGGGCTCATGTCGGTGGGTGTCGACGTGGTGGACCTCGGCGTGGTGCCCACCCCGACCGTTCAGCTCGCCGTCGAGCACCACCACGCCGGGGCGGGACTGATCCTCACCGCGAGCCACAATCCGATCGAATGGAACGCGCTGAAGTTCGTGGGGCCCGACGGAATCTTCCTCGACGCCTCCTCCGGCGAGCGAGTGCGCGCCCTCGCGGAACAAGGACCGCCGCGAATGGGTTGGGAGGGGATCGGTGAGTTGCGCGATGACCCCGAGGCGGTGCGCCGGCATCTCGACGCGATTCTCGAGCTCGACCTGATCGACGTCAGCGCCATTCGCCGGCGCCGGTTCCACGTCGCCCTCGATTGCGTCCGGGGCGCCGGAGCCGTCGCCATGGTTCCGCTCCTGGAGCGGCTGGGGTGCCGGGTCAGCGGAATCAATCTGGAGCCGGACGGCCTGTTTCCCCGCCCGCCGGAGCCGGTGCCGGAGAACCTGGAGGAACTGGGCCGGTTGGTGCGGGAGTCCGGCGCCGACGTCGGTCTGGCCGTGGATCCCGACGTCGACCGCCTGGCGCTGGTGGACGAAGGGGGTCGCCCGATCGGAGAGGACTACACCCTCGCGTTCGCGGTCCGAGCGGTGTTGGACGGGCGCAGCAGCAGCAATGCCGCGAAAGTCCCGACCGTGGTGGTTAACCTGTCGACCAGCCTGGTGGTGGAGGACGCCACCCGTTCGGTGGGTGCCCGCCTGGTTCGCGTGGCCGTGGGAGAGGCCAACGTCGCACGGGCCATCCGGGACGAAGGAGCGGTGATCGGCGGGGAGGGAAACGGGGGCGTGATGCTCCCCGCGCTGCACATCGGACGGGACGCGCCCCTAGGGGTGGCCTTGATTTTGCATCTCCTTGCCGCGAATGAGGTAAGGGTATCGGACGTCGTGGCCGCGTCGCCCCGGTATACCATCGTCAAGGCCAAGGGTCCGAGAGGTCCCGAACTACAACCGCTGTACGCCCGCCTCCGGCGGCGGTTTGCCGAGGCGCAAGCCGACGAGCGCGATGGTCTCCGGCTCTCCTGGCAGGATCGCTGGCTCCACGTCCGCCCCTCCGGGACCGAGCCGATCGTCCGACTGATCGCCGAGGCGCCGAGTCAGACCGAGGCCGAATCCCTCGTGGCCGCGGCTCGAGAACTCTTGCACTGAGGTTCACCGCGATGTGTGGCATCGTTGGCTACATCGGGCCCCGGCAGGCGGCGGGTTTGCTCATCGAGGGGCTGCGGCGGCTGGAGTACCGGGGTTACGACTCGGCGGGCATCGCGGTGGTCAACGGTCACGGGCTCGAGATCACCAAGGCCGCCGGCAAGCTGTCGATGCTGGAGCACGAGCTGGAAGACCGGATGCCGGTGGGGACCCTGGGGATCGGCCACACCCGCTGGGCCACGCACGGCGCCCCCACCACGCCCAACGCTCATCCGCACACCGACCAGTCCGGCCGCATCGCCGTCATCCACAACGGCATCATCGAGAACTCCGCGGCCATCCGCAAAGCACTGGAGCAGCGCGGCCATGGCTTCCAATCGGAGACCGACACCGAGGTGCTGGCGCACCTGGTGGGGGAGTTCTACGACGGCAATCTCGAGGAGGCGGTCGCCACGGCGCTCCGGGAAGTGGACGGTGCCTATGGGCTCGCCTTCATCTCGGCCGACGAGCCAGGAGTACTGGTGGCCGCCCGGAAGGGCTCGCCGCTGCTCGTGGGCGTGGGAGAAAACGAGTGGTTCGTCGCTTCGGACGCCTCTCCCCTCCTCCAGCATACCCGCTCGGTGGTGTATCTCGACGACGGCGAGATGGTGGTGCTCACCCGCGACGGTTACCGGGTGCGGAACCTGGAGACGATGCGGATCAGCAAGCCGGTGAGTCAGATCGAGTGGGACCTCACTCAGGTGGAGCGGAACGGCTATCCCCACTTCATGCTGAAGGAGATCTGCGAGCAGCCCGAGAGCCTCTGCAACACGCTCAGAGGCCACCTGCTGGAGGACGAGGGCACCGCGCGAGTCAGCGGTCTCAATCTCACCGACGACGAGCTGAAGCAGGTCCAGCGGATCATCATCACCGCCTGTGGCACATCCTGGCACTCGGCCCTGATCGGCGAGTACATGCTCGAGGAAATGGCCCGCATCCCGGTCGAGGTCGAGTACGCCTCCGAGTTCCGCTACCGGAACCCGGTGGTGGACCCGCACACCCTGGTGATCGGGATCTCCCAGTCGGGCGAGACCGCCGACACGCTGGCCGCGATCCGCGAGGCCAAGCGTCGCGGGGCCCGCACCGTCGGGCTGGTCAATGTGGTCGGCTCGACCATCGCGCGAGAGGTGGACGGGGGAATTTATCTGCACGCGGGGCCCGAGGTCGGGGTCGCGAGCACCAAGGCCTTCACCAGCCAGGTCGCCGCGCTGGCGCTGGTGACGCTCCGCATCTCCCGGCTCCGGAACCTGAGCATCCTTCAGGGGCGCGAGTTCATCCACGCGCTCAAGATCCTGCCTTCCCAGATCGCCCAGATCCTGGAGCGTTCGTCCGAGCTGGAGCAGCTCGCCGACCGGTTTCTCCGGACCACCACCAATGCGCTCTATCTGGGGCGGGGGGTGAACTTCCCGGTGGCGCTCGAGGGCGCGCTCAAGCTCAAGGAAATCTCCTATATCCACGCCGAAGGGTACCCCGCGGCGGAGATGAAGCACGGGCCGATCGCGCTGATCGACGAGAACATGCCGGTGGTCTTCATCGCGCCGCGCGACGCGGTGCATTCGAAGATCGTGTCGAATATCGAAGAGGTGAAGGCACGCGGCGGGAAGGTGCTCGCGCTGATCAACCAGGGCGACGGCGAGATCGAGCGGCTGGCGGATGCGACCTTCACGATCCCCGTGACGCTCGACCTGCTGACCCCGATCCTCACCAGCATCCCGCTTCAACTGCTGTCGTACTACGTAGCCGTGGCGCGCGGCTGCAACGTCGATCAGCCGCGGAATCTGGCGAAGTCGGTGACGGTAGAGTAAATCGGGCCGGGTACTCTGGTGCTGCCGGCGACTTGATAACGCCGCGCGCCGGGGTATCCCGGGCCTTTCACCACAGAGGCACAGAGGACACAGACGGCACAGAGAACCGCAACTGATAGGGTGAACGGCACACCCACAAAGTCCTTGCTTTTCTCTGTGCCTCTGTGGTGAAACAAAGCGCTCCCAGTCTTGTGACTGAAGGGCGCTTGCGCTTCGAAGAGTCGCCGTGAGTCTACGGCAAGCTCCACGTCTCTCCCACCTCCGTCAAAGCCACCCGCCAGCGCTCGCTGCCCGCCGCCGCAAGCAGGCGGCGGATCGGCTCGTCCACCGGCTCCCGGCTGAGCCGGAAGGTGGAGTGGTGGATCGGGAGCAGGTACTCGGCGCCGAGCGCCTGGAACATCTGCCAGGCCTGCTCCGGCGACGCGTGGTTGTAGATCCAGGGGTCGTACGCGCCGATCGGGAGGATCGCCAGGTCGATGGGACCGCGCGACCGGAGCCGGGCGAAGGCGTCGGTGTAGGCCGTGTCGCCGGCGAAGACGACTGTCCGGCCCGCCTTGCTCAGCAGGAAACCGCCGTAGCCGCGGTGGCTGTCGGTTACCAGCCGGGCGCCCCAGTGCCGCACCTCGATCGACTCCACGTGGATCCCCGCCACCTCAGCCGACTCTCCCCACTCCAGCTCGGTAACGTTTCGGAACCGGCGCACCAGGTCGCGATTGCCCCGCTGCACCAGCACCGGCAGATCGCGGGGCAGGGAGCGCAGCGTGCCCAGGTCGGTGTGGTCCATGTGCGCGTGGGAGAGCAGCAGCAGATCGAGCGGCGGCAGTTCGCGCGGACGTAGCGCTGGCGCGATGAGCCGGCGGGGACCAAGCTTGGCGAGACCGCGTCCGATCCCGACCCGGCGCTCGAGCGCCGGGTCGAAGAGAATCCGGCTGCCGAAGAGATTCAGCAGGACCGTGGCGTGGCCCAGCCAGGCGGCCGTCAGGCGGTCATCGGGCCAGCGGGCGGGATCGGGCCGATGCGGCGCCGGCGGAATGGACGTGAACAACTCGCGCTGTCGCTGCCCCACGGCGGACCGGGCGTAGCGGCGAGCGAAGGCGAGACGAGCGAGAAAAGGGCGTTCGGGCATATCTGTTCCGCGCGGCGAATCCGCGTATGTTTACGACCGGACCGAAGGGACACGGAGGAGAAATCTAGCCTGCCCACGATGCGAGTCGTTCTCCAGCGGGTATCGGCGGCGTCGGTCGCCATAGATGGAAGGGTGGCCGGTGCTGTCGGGCGGGGGTTCTGCCTGCTGGTGGGCTTTACCCACACGGATACCCCGGCGGAGGTGGACTGGATGGCCGAGAAGATCGCGGGCCTCCGTCTGTTCTCCGACGCCGAAGGCAAGATGAATCTCGGGCTGAGGGAGGTCGGCGGCGCGGTTCTGGTGGTGTCTCAGTTCACTCTGTACGGCGATGCGTCCAAGGGACGCCGGCCCTCGTTCACCGACGCCGCCCGCCCGGATGTCGCCATCCCCCTCTACCAGCGCTTCGTCGCCGGGCTGCGGGCGCGGGGACTGGAGGTCGCCACCGGCGAGTTCGGCGCTGACATGCAGGTCGCCATCCAGAACGATGGTCCCGTCACCCTGATCCTGGATCGGAGCCTATGACCCGAGAGCCGCTGACGCTCGCGTCCTCCTCGCCACGCCGCCGGCAGCTCCTCGAGATGCTGGGGATCCCGATCCGCGTGGTCCCCTCCAACGTTCCCGAGATCCGGCGCTCCTTCGAGACGCCGATGGACTACGTGGAGCGATTGGCCCGGGAGAAGGCGCTCGGCGTGCGGGGCCGGCTGGTGCTCGGTGCCGACACCACCGTGGTGGTGCGGGACGAGGTGCTGGAGAAACCGCTGGACCAGGCGGACGCTCTGCGCATGCTGCGGAAGCTCCAGGGCCGCACCCATCAGGTGGTCACCTCGGTGGCTCTATCGGCGGGTGAGCGGCTGCACCAGGCCACCGATGTCACCAACGTCACCTTCCGCCGGCTCTCCGACGAGCTGCTCGAGGCCTACGTCGCCACCGGCGAGCCGATGGACAAGGCCGGCGCCTATGGCATCCAGGGTTACGGCGCCGCGCTGGTGGAGCGTATCGAGGGCGATTTCTTCAGCGTGATGGGTTTGCCGGTGCGCCTGGTGCTGGCGTTGCTGGGGGAGGCGGGCGAAGAATACCGGTTCGGCGGGGCAGCGGGGCAGGGGGGCAGGGGGG
>JACCSE010000467.1 GCA_013813145.1 Gemmatimonadales bacterium | reverse complement strand
GGTGCGTTTCAACCAGCGGGTTCTCCGCGGCGGCCTGCCGCCAGACGACGAGAACAACGGCTGGCTCTGGTTCACCGCGCTGAGTTGGGCCGCCCGCGGCGCCTGGGACTCTGCGCTCACAACGCTGGATCGACACACTCCGATCGATGGCGAGGATGACTCCGGGCTCGAGCAGTACCGTCTTGCGGTGCTCGGCGGCTGGCTTGGCGCCCTGCCGCCCGACCGCGCGGCGATGCGTCGGCCTGCTGCCGCAAGAACAGTCGCCGCGATTCAGACCCAGTTGGGACCCGCGCGCAGGGCTGAGCTGGCCTGGCTCGACGGAATCGAGGCAATGACTCGCCAGGATCGAGCGGGTCTGGCCGCTGCCCAGGCCGCGGTCCGCTCGGCAGGAGACACCCTGGTCCGGCCATTGGGCCGGACAGACCTCCGCCCGTTCGAGCTCGCACTCCGAGGAGACCGCCAACGAGCCGCCGACAGCCTCGCGACCCTGGAGTGGTCCGCTGCCGACCGGAACTCCTGGGGCTGGTGGATGGTGGCGCAACCGCTCCAGCGTGGCATCAACCGGTTGGCCGCCGCCGGATGGTTGCTGGAGGCCGGGGACACCGCGCAGGCCGTGCGCCTGCTGGCGTACCACGAGGCCGTAAACCCGCCGTTCGGAGAGAAACTGATTCTGCGCCCGCTGTTGAGCCTCGAGCTGGCCCGAATTGCGGACGCCCGCGGCCGAGTGGACGACGCGCGGCGGCTCTACCAGGACTTCCTGATCTGGTACGATATGCCGCCGCCGGCGCACCGCCATCTGGTTCAGGAGGCCCGCGCGGCGCTGGGCCGGCTCTCCGGTGGGCGGGAACCTTCCGAGACACGCTGACCGCAGCCGCTAGGCCGGGACGCTCGAGTCGTCACCCCGAACGGTCGAGGGAAGTCATGGACCCAGCCACGGTCGAGGCGGAAGGTCTCCGGCGTACCCGCCTGGCGGCGTACGTCCGCCAGGCGCTCTACCACGTCCCCGCGGCCGACCTCGCCCGGGCCCACGAGCGAATGCACCAGGCGTCGCTCGAGCGCCATCTCGACTACTTCATGGACGGCCGGGTCAACACCATCCGGGTGCTTCCCTGCCCGATCACGATTCTTCCCGAACAGCTCGAATACCTGCACCAGGTAGTCCGCACGCTGCATCGCGCGCTGCTTCGTATGCCCGAGCTGTATCTGTCCGACCCGGCGGTGCGCCGGATTCTCCGGCTCGACCCGGTGGAGGACGAGTGGTTCCGCGCCTGCTGGACTCCGGCGGTCGAAGCGCGCAATCCGATCTTCGACCGGCTCGACGGGCTGGTGGACTACTCCAGCCCGGTCTGGAAGGAGACCCTGCGGTTCGTGGAGCCGAACCTGACCGGGATCGGCGGACTCTACCTGGTGCCCGCGGTGGAGGAAGTGGTGGACGAGACGATCGTGCCGCTACTCGCCTCGCAGGGCGGCAAGTTCCGGCTCTCGCGGCTGGCGGACGCCCGCGAGCTGCTGCTGGAGTTCCTCACCGAGCACCTCACGGCCATCGGCCGGCCCGGGGGCCGCATCTGCCTGATCGAGCCCAAGTACGAAATGGAAGGCATCGACGAGCAGCGGAGGCTGGTGGAGTACTATCGCCGCCGGCACGGGCTGGAGATCCTCCACGCCGACCCGGCCGAGCTGCGGCTGGTGGAGGGCGAGGTCTATTGCGGCGACGATCGGGTGGACTTGGTCTACCGGGACTACAGCGTGCTCGATCTGGTCGAGCTGGAGGCCGAAGGGGCGGACGTCTCCTCCATGCGGACGCTGTTCCGGGAGAACCGCGTGATCTCGTCCATCGCCGCGGAGCTGGACCACAAGAGCTGCTGGGAAGTGCTGACCGACCCGGACCTCGCGGGCCGCTACTTCAGCGATGAGGAGCGACGCGTCTTCCAGCATCACGTGCTCTGGACCCGCGTGCTCGCGGACCGGCGCACCCTGCTCGCGAGCGGCGAAACCGGCGACCTGCTGGAGTTCGCGCGGCGGGAGCGGGAATGGCTGGTGCTGAAGCCGTCGCGGGGGTACGGGGGAGACGGGGTGACGATCGGCCAGACGCTGACCGATGGCGAGTGGGACCGCGTCCTCGACGCGGCACTGGCGGACGAGGAGCTTTGGGTCCTCCAACGGCTGGCCGCGATCCCGGTGCTGGAGGTACCCGCCCTCTCGCCCGACGGCACCCTCCAGCCGGAGGCGTTTTATCACGTGATGGGATACGCGTCGAGCCCGAGCGGAATCGCGATCCTCGCGCGGGCCTCGCAGCGGCAGGTCGTCAACGTGGCGCAAAAAGGAGGGATGGCGGCGGTGATGCTGGTGGAGGAGAGGTGAGGCAAGCCTCGCCGCTACGGTTCACTGACCGGCGTGCCGTCACTGCCCGGCTGCCCCGCTTCACTTGCCGACCTGCGGCTCCTCCCCCTCGCTGTTCACGAGCAGCTCCCGCACCGTATCCAGCAAGTCGCCGGCGTCGAAGGGCTTGCGGAGCATGCGGAGGAGCCGTTCGCGGGCCAGGCGCGTGAGCCACTCGCGGGTCACCTCGCCGGACATGACGATGACCGGCAGCCGGGGCCAGATGTCGCGGATAGCCTGTTCCAATTGCATGCCGTTGAGGTGCGGCATCCGAACGTCGGTCAGCACCAGCGCGATCCGTGAAGCGTCGGCCGAGAGCAGGGCGAGCGCCTCCCGGCCGTCCTCCGCCTCCAGCGTGCCATAGCCCTCCCGTTCCAGCATCTGGCAGGCGAGCCGGCGCACGCCGGGTTCGTCATCGACCACAAGGATGAGCCGAGCGGGAGAGGCCGCGGACACGGGTGAGCGCTCAGTTGGAGATGGCCTCACGGTACGTCCTCGCGGCGCGGCGCGCAATGGGGCGCTAGTGCGGATCCACCACGTACGCTTCCATCGCGAAGTATTCAGCCAACCCGAGCCGATCCAAGTCCTCCGCCGTCCCCTTGTTGCGCGCTTCCACCCGCTGCCAGAACTCCCGCTCGTCCGGCCCGGGGAAGGGCGCGGTGTCCTTCTGGGACTGGTGCTTGAAGATCGCCTGGATCTTGAGCCGCAGCTCTTCCTGGGAGAGCGGCACCAGCCAGGTCGCGTCGGTCACCGGCCACTCCTGCCAGGCGCCCCGGTAGAGCCAGACTTCGGGCAGCGGGCCGCCGCTCCCGGCCACTTCGGCGAGGGCGCAGTCGATCGCCTCTTTGCACATCCGGTGCGTGCCGTGAGGATCGGAGAGGTCTCCCGCGACGAAGACGAGGTCGGGGCGGACCTCCTCCATCAGGGCGCGCACGATCGCCACGTCGGCGGCTCCGACCGGATCCTTCCTCACCTTGCCGGTTCGGTAGAACGGCAGGTCGAGAAAGCGGGCGGCGCCCTCCTCCAGACCCAGCGTCCGAAGGCCGGCGACCGCCTCCGATTCGCGGATCATCCGCTTCACGTCCTGCACCTCCGGGATGTCCACGTCTCCCGGCCGCTTGCGGGCGAGAAACTCCTCCACCCGGTCCCCCAGCTCCGCCACGGTCGAGGCGCCCAGCCGCCGCTCGGCGGCGAGCCGGTGGAGGAAATCCAGGTGGCGCCGGACGTCGTGGTCGAAGACGGCGAGGTTGCCGCTCGTCATGTACGCGACAACGATGGCGTTGCCGTTCTCCACCAGCTTGCGAAGGAT
>JACCSE010000451.1 GCA_013813145.1 Gemmatimonadales bacterium | reverse complement strand
GCCCGGACCTGCTCCACCAGCAGCCCTCCTCCCCCCACCAGCAGCGCTGCACCCTCGCCCCCGCTCACGGGCGCCCCGTCACGGCCCAGGAGCGCGCAGAGGTCCTCCAGCGCGTGAGCCAGCTCCTGCGCGGGGACGAGACCCATCATCGCGGAGTTGCCCTTGACGGTGTGCAGCATCCCTCCGAGCGACGCCAGCAGCCCGTCCCCCGCCGTCCCTTCGCGCCAGCGGCGCTCCAGCTCCACGAACCCGTCGGCTACCCGCTCGGCGAGGGGAAGGCACTCGACCACGTAGTCGTCGACCAGCTCCCGGAACGCGTTGTCGTCGCGGTTCATCTCACGCCGAGGCGGCCTGGGAGCCGCCCAGGACACGGGCGACCAGGCGTTCGACGTCCGACGGTTGAAAGGGCTTCCGCAGGTAGTCCCACGCCCCGGCGGCGCGGCCGCGCGCCTCGTCTGCCGCGCTGCCCTCGGTGGTCACCAGTACGATGGGGATATGGAGGTGCAGCCGTTCGGCCTGCCGCCGGATGAGCAACTCCAGCCCATTCATCTCGGGCATGTTGAGGTCGAGGAGCACCAGCGAGAGCTCGGGATGGGCGGCCAGCATCGAGTAGCCCCCGCGCCCATCGGTCGCATGGTAGACGGTGCTGCCGGCGAGATTCCCGCGCGAAAAAATCAGTCGGTACATCTGATGATGCAGCTTCGAGTCGTCGACCACGAGGAAGGAGTTGGGCATCGCGGCTCCGAGGTGTCGCGCGGCGAGCGTCAGGAGGCCGGGGGGATGAGCGCCTGGCGCTTTCGGGACTGCGGCGTCAGGCGCAAAAGGTGAGCCGGGTCCGGAGACTGGAGGTAAGTGGCGCCGCGAAAAGCAGGTAGGAGAGAGACGGGGGCGAGGACGGCGGGGCGCGCGGCCGTCATATGCAAGAACCGGGGTGGGGCGCTCAGGATTCCCGGGAGATCAGCACCCGAAGCCTGCCCCGCAGGATCTCCGGCGCAACCGGCTGCCCCCTCAAGGCGCGGGCGACCAGGATCAGGAAAGACCGGCAGCAGCGGCAAGCCGGCCCGCACCCGCCACACCGGGCGACGTGCGCGCGCACCGCCTTAGCCTCTTTCGGCGAAAGGGCACCGTCCAGATATTCCCACAGTCGGCGCTCTACCTCGGCGCAGTCCATTGGTCGGTCCATACTTCCCAGCAGAACAACCATTCCCCGATCGGGGTTCCTCGCCGCCGATGACCTCTCCCGCGCGTACCCTCACGATCCTCGTCGTCCTCGGCTTCGTCGCCTTTCTGCTCTGGAGCACCTTGGCGGCCCAGCGGGTGGAGTGCGCTGTTACCGTGGAGTTCCGGGGCGAACGCCGCACCGCGACGGCCTCGGCCGCGTCGGAGGACGAGGCCGTCGAGCAGGCCCAGACCGCCGCGTGCGGGCCGATGACGGAGGGGATGGACGCCAGCATCGCCTGTTCCCGGGTGGCGCCGATCGCCCGTCAGTGCCGCACCCTGTGAGCGCTCCCGGGCCGTCGCTCCGGTTCCCCCACCCGCTCACGCTGCTCGTGGGGTGCCTGCTGGTCGCCGCCGCGCTCACCTGGGTACTGCCGGCGGGCCAGTTTCAGCGCCGCGAGGACCCGGTCACCGGCCGGAGCGTCGCGGTGGCCGGCACCTACGCCCCGGTCGAGGCCCAGCCGGTCGGGCCGCTGGAGGCGCTGGTCGCCATCCCCCGGGGCATGGCGGAAGCCGCCTCGATCATCTTTTTCGTCTTCCTCGTAGGCGCCGGGTTCACGGTAGTCGAGCGCACCGGGGCGCTGGGGCAATTGGTCAACTGGCTGGCCGGCCGCCTCTCGGGGCGGGGGCTCCTGGTCATTCCGATCGCCGGCCTGGCCTTCGGGGCGGGCGGCGTGTTCATCCAGATGCAGGAGGAGCTGATCGCCTTCGTGCCGGTCCTGCTCCTGCTCACCCACCGGCTTGGCTTCAATCCGCTTACCGCGGTGGCCATGAGCCTCGGCGCTTCCGCGATCGGCGCATCGTTCAGCTTCATTAACCCGTTCCAGGTCGGGATCGCCCAGAAGGTGGCCGGGCTGGAACTGCTGTCCGGCCAAGGGT
>JACCSE010000424.1 GCA_013813145.1 Gemmatimonadales bacterium | reverse complement strand
GTATAGCGACATGCCCTGCGATCTGACCGATCCCGCACAGGTAGAGTCTCTCGCGGGGCGGGTAGCCGCCGAACCCGGGATGCCTGAGATCGTGGTCAGCAACGCGGGCGGCTTCCTGCTCAAACCGCTGGAGGCGACCACCCCTGCCGAGTTCGAGCTACAGACGACCGTGAATCTGCGGTCGGCGTTTCTGGTGGCCCGCGCCTTCCTTCCCGCGATGCGCGCCGCCGGCCGGGGCAGCTTCGTGAGCGTGGGCAGCGTTGCCGATCACGCGGGGTTCCCCGAGAACGCCGCCTACGCCGCGAGCAAGTACGGCCTGCGGGGGTTGCACGAGACCTTGGTGGCCGAGTTTCGCGGCAGCGGGGTCCGGCTGACTCTGGTGTCTCCGGGACCGGTGGACACCACCATCTGGGATCCATTCGACCCGGACCACCGCGAAGGCTTCCCACCCCGCGCCGCCATGCTCCGGCCGGCCGACGTCGCCGCGGCCATTCTCTTTGTGGTCACTCGCCCGCTCCACGTTCATATCGACTGGCTCCGGCTTGGGCCGACGTAAACATGGGCCGCGGATGAACGCAGATGAACGCAGTGCCCGCGCACACGCACAGCCTCCCTCCAGGAGAGTAAGAAGCTGGAGATGATGCCCGAGCGTGCATCCACCTCCGCTGCGTTCATCTGCGTTCATCTGCGGCTGCTGTGTCTCGGTGCCGTCGCCTGCTGGTGGCCAGCAACGCTCCGAGGCCAGGGCGTCCCGCCGCCGCTTCCCGACAGCACGGGGTGGGGGGTGCACGTGTTGGCGACTGCGCGGGATGTCAAGGGCGCGCTTTGGGTGGGAACTTATGGAAAAGGGATCTTTCGGCTCACGCCCGGTGCGGCGAGGTGGGAACAAATCCGTCGGGACTCGAGCGGGAGCTCGATCTCCTGGGATTTCGTCCACGCTCTCGCGTTCGGCCCGCGGGGACAGGTGTGGTATGGTACCGTGGGCAACGGCTGGGGTGTCTCGCTCGACGGGGGTCGGACCTGGAAGAACTGGACGTTCGACCGGCTCGGGCCCGAGTGGCAGTACGTCGCGCCCGACGGCATCGCCACTCGCGGCGATACCACGGTCATCGCCACCGCCGACGGGCTCCAGATCACGCTGGACGACGGCGCCCGCTGGACCGCGGTTGGGGACAGCGTGGGCCCATCCGCTCGCGGCCCGGCCGATACCGCGCTCCGGCTGCTCGACAACGAGTACGTCCGCCGGCTCGCCGCCGATCGAGAAGGGTGGATCGTCGCGACGCTCCGGGGGGCCCAGCGACTCCGGCATGACGGAGCAGGTTGGACGGCGTCCCCGGCCGGCGACCCGACGTTCCCGCCGCGCAATACCGTCACCATCACCGGTCGTACCTACCGCGGCACCGGGTGCGGACTCCGTGCGACTGGCGATCGGTCGCCCTGCCTTCGAGGTGCCACGCAGGCCGCCGGGCCGCCCCGTGCGCCGCTCACCGCCTGGCTGAGACGCCCGATAGCGCGGGAGGACAACCGCTACATCGATCAGACCTACCGCTACGGCTCCACCATGGGTGGCAACTTCCAGCAGCATCAGGGAGTCGAGTTCAATAATCCGGACGGGACCCCGGTGCACGCGGTGCTGGCCGGCCAAGTGGTTCACGCGGGGGCGGCGGAGGCGGGGGCGCTGACCGTATCGGTACGCCACGATACCACGGTGACGTCTCGGGAGAAGATCTACCGGCTCTACTCCACCTACTACCACAACAGCACGCTCGAAGTGAAAGTGGGCGACCGAGTGCGTGCGGGGCAGCTCCTGGCACGGGCGGGAAATACCGGACGCGCTACCAACGATCATCTGCACCTGGAGCTTGCCGTCTCACCCACCGACTCGATCCGCGCGATCGTGGATTCGACCCAACGTTTCCCGTCGTACACCACCAACGCCGAGCTGTGGCTGGAGCCGCTGCCGGGCACCGGTATCGTAGCCGGCCAGGTCTTCGACGCGGCGGGGGCCGCCGTGCCCCAGGCGCGGATCTACGGGCTGGTGAAGCCGGAGCCGATCGAGACGCCGTTCTCCTTCGCCGAAACCTATGGTGAGCGTGGGCATTCGCATCCGCTCTACGGCGAGCATTTCGCCGTAGGTGACGTGCCGGCCGGGAGCTACGTAGTCGGTACCCAGATCGGCGGCCGTAAGGTGCTCCGCCGGGTCGTGGTCGAGCCGGGTAAGCTCAGCTGGGTCGTTTTCCGCCCCTGATGTTCATCGAGCTGACCGACCACCTTCGATGCCCGGCCGAGCACGACGAGCAGTTCCTGGTGCTGCTTCCGGATCGGCTGGAGGGGCGCTCGGTCGTGGAGGGACAGCTCGGCTGCCCGGTGTGCGGCCGGACGTTCGCGCTGCACGAGGGCGTGCTGGATATCGGCGGGGAGCTGCCTCCCGCTGAGCCGGGTCCCGGTGAGCCGGTCAGCGCGCTCGGGCCGGATGCGCTGGTCGCCCTTGCCGGAGTGAACGGGCCCGGCGGCTACCTGGTGCTCGTTGGCTCCCCGTCCGACCAGTGGCGAGCCGTGGCCGGTCTCCTTCCGGGCGTCGGGCTGGTGGCGGTCAACCCGGGGCCGGGCACCCTGGATGAGCCAGGCGTCAGCGTGCTTCGCGGCGGAAGCCTTCCGCTCAAGAGTCGTTCGATGCGCGGGGTGGTGCTGGGGCGCGGGTACGCGGCCGCGGACGGCTGGGTGCGCGAGGCGGCCAGGGTCGTACTTCCCGGTCTTCGGGTCGTCGGGGAAGGGAGCGCTCCCCCGCCGGAGCTGATCGACCTGATGGCGAGCGCGGGCGAGGTATGGGTGGGCACTGCCCGCCGGTGAATCAGCGATGGTCCGCGTAGAGCGCTTCGATCGCCGCCCTGTGCCGCTGTTCGACCACCCGCCGCCGTACCTTGAGGGTCGGCGTCAGCTCTCCGCCCTCTACGCTGAAGTCGCGAGCCAGCAGCATCAGGCGCTTGGGCATTTCATACTGCGCCAGGTCGCGAAGGGTCATCCGTACCTCGCGCTCCACCTTCTGCTGGACCTCCGGAAGCTTCAGCATCTCGTCGAGGTCGCCGTCGGCCAGCCCCTTGTGCGCCGCCCAGGCCCTGAGCGACTCCGCGTTGGGCACCACGAGCATCACGGGAAACGGCCGCCGGTCGCCCAGCATCACCGCGCTCGCCACGAACTTGCTGGTCTTGGCCAGGTTCTCGATCGGCTGCGGGGCGATGTTCTTGCCGCCGGCGGTGACGATGAGGTCTTTCTTCCGGTCGGTGATGCTGAGAAACCCCTCGGCGTCGAGCATTCCGATGTCCCCGGTGTGAAACCAGCCGTCGGGGTCGAGCGCTTCGGCCGTCGCTTCCGGCTTGTTGAAGTAGCCCCGCATCACGTTCGGTCCCCGGGTGACGATCTCGCCGTCCGGCGCGATCCG
>JACCSE010000384.1 GCA_013813145.1 Gemmatimonadales bacterium | reverse complement strand
TGGCGCGCTCGAAGCCGAGGTCGGGGTTGCCGCGGCGGAACCGCCCGGTCCGGGTGGTGTCGTCGAAGGCCGCGTCCACCAGGAACTGATAGTCCGGCGCCTGGGTGAACCTTCCGTAGCTCGCCACGAAGGTGGCGCCGCTCAACACGGTGGAGACGGCGAATCGCGGGCGCTGGGCGCCGCGCGCCTCCGCCGCGGGTGGCGCGGCTGGAGGGGCCGGACGGGTACCTCCAGCGGGTGGTGCTGGCCGGCGGCGAAGCGCTGGATCGCCGGGCCCTGTTCTTTACGTCGGCCCAGCGCCAACGGTGCGACCTGGCCGAGCGGCTCGGCTGCCGGTTCACCGAAAAGGGCGCGGTGGACACCGGAACCTGCGAGGCGACCAACGTCCCGGGTCTCTTCGTGGCCGGGGATGCATCCAAAGAGGCCCAGTTCGTCGTAGTAGCTGCGGCGGAGGGCGCCCAGGCCGGGATGGCGATTCACAAGGCAGCTGCTGGAGGAGGCCCTGCGATCAGGCGGTGAGCCCCATCACAGCAGTCCAACCTCCGGCGTTTCCCGATAGAAGCCCATCGCGTCATCCGTCCGAACCCGTGCCGGCCCCTGCTGCCGGCCGCCTGTCCCTCTCGAGTGAGGTAGATACTCATGTTCCACGAGCTCGACTTTCTCTCCCGGGTCGCTCGCGCGACGAGCCGGCGAACCTTTCTTCACTGGTCCGGCGTGACGGTGGCCGTGGCGGTCGCCGCCTGCGGTGACGATGACGATGACAACGGCACCGGCCCCACCGGTCCGGCCAGCGCCCCCGACTCCACGGCAACCGTTCCGGCCACCGTTGCCGCCGGGGCCCCGGTCACCATCACGGTGCAGGCGAAGGATGCGGATGGGGTGAACCTCACCACCGGCGGTGCCACCGTGGCGGCGACAGTCACCGGCGACAACGCGGCCGGTCCCATCGCGGCCACCGACGGTGCCAATGGCAGGTACACGATCACCTACACCCCGGCCAACGCGGGCACCGACATGGTGGCCATCACGCTCAACGGCGCCGCCATCTCCGGCAGTCCATTCACGGTGACCGTGAGCGAGAATGCCGTCAATCTGGGGACCGGCGACATCGGCATCCTCAACTACGCCTACGCGCTAGAGCAGCTCGAGGCGGCGTTCTACATCCAGGTCATGACCACCCTCTACACCGGCGCCACGGCGGAGGAGACCCAGATCCTCACCGATATCCGGGACCACGAGGTGATTCACCGGGACTTCCTCGCGGCTGCGCTGGGGACCGGCGCGATCCCGGCGCTTTCGGTCGACTTCACCAGCGTGGACTTCACCAGCCGGCAAAGCGTGCTCGAGACCGCGCGGACCTTCGAGGACCTCGGCGTGTCGGCCTACAACGGGGCGGGGCAGTTGCTGGAGAGCGCGGACTACCTGCTCGTGGCCGGAAAGATCGTCTCGGTGGAAGCCCGCCACGCGGCGGCGATCAGGGATCTGCTGAACCCGCTGAGCGCGGACTTCGCGGGGGACGACGTGGTGGACGCCCAGGGCCTGGATGTCGTCAACCCGCCCGCCACCGTGCTCATTGCCGCCGATGCCTTTGTCACGACCCCGATCGATGGGTCGGGACTTCCGACCGCCTAGGAGATTGCACCCATGAATCCAAAGACCATCCTCGGCGGTCTCGACCCCGAGCTGACAGCGAAGATCCTCTCCCGCCGAGAGGCAGTCTCCCGGAGCAGCCGGATGGCCGGCGCGCTGGCGATCGCCTCGCTCCCGGTGGCGTTCGGCATGTTCGCCCGGCGCGCCTTTGCCCAGGGAACCCTGCCGGCAGAGATCGTCGACGTGCTCAACTTCGCGTTGACGCTGGAATACCTGGAGGACGAGTTCTACCGCCTGGGGCTGGAGGCCGACACGGCGGGGGTCCTGGACTTGGGCGACACCCGCACGGTGTTCGATCAGATCGGCAAACACGAGGCGGCGCATGTGCTCCTGCTCCAAGGGGCACTGGGGGCGAGCGCCGACCCCAAGCCGACCTTCGACTTCACCGCGAGCGGGACGTTCCCCGACGTCTTCACCAACCCCGCAACCTTCATCACCCTGGCCCAGGGGTTCGAGGACACCGGAGTGCGGGCGTACAAGGGTCAGGCGGGCAACCTGATCGCCGATGGCGCCACGCTCGAGCTCGCCTTGCGCATCCACTCGGTCGAGGCGCGGCATGCCTCGCAGGTGCGGCGCCTGGCGCAGTCGCCGGCGGTGAAGGGGTGGATCAGTCCGGGGGACAACCCTGTGCCGGAGCTGGATGCGGTCTATCTCGGCGAGGACAACACCACGCACCTCACGGTCGACGCGGCCACGTTCGGCACCGCGTCGGCTGCGGCGGAGGCGTTCGACGAGCCGCTGGGCGAGCAGGCTGTGAGGGATATCGCGGGGTTGTTCATCGTGACTTGAGCTACTCCGCCGCTGTCACCCTCAGCGGAGCGAAGGGGACATGCCCTCGGGTATGTCCCCTTCACTGCGTTCAGGGTGACAGTGGCCGTTCGCTAAGCTCAGCGGCTCAGAACAGCAGCTCCACCCCCACCCGCACCAGCCGCGGGGGCCCGTAGGCGAACATTGGTTGAGTGTAGTCCCGGGCCGCCGCCAGGTACATCGGAAACAGCTCCTCCCGTCCCGCCACATACCCGTCCCGATCGAGGTCCGCGAACGCCCGGTATCTCGCGGACTCGAACGGGATCGCATCCGGATTCGCCGCGTACGCTCCCTCCGCCAGCAGGAGCACGGCCTCGTCGTCCGGACGCGGCAGGCCGGTATCTCGGCGCACCGCGACCACGTTCCGCCGGTTGAGCAGGTTGCGGATGTCGAGGTAGATGCCGCCCCTGG
>JACCSE010000361.1 GCA_013813145.1 Gemmatimonadales bacterium | reverse complement strand
GGATGACGGCAACGGTGTGCAGTTACTGCCCCGCTGCCCCCCTGCCCCGCTGCCCCGCTGGTCCATCACGCCGCCTCCCTCTTCAGCGGTGCCATCCGCAGCACCAGGTCAGTGAGGACACCCTGCTCGTCGGAAATGGTCGTTTCCTTGAGAGCCCTGTCCGCCTCCAGCGCGGCGCGAAGGCCGGCTCGGACGCGTGTGGCGGGCCACGAAGCGGCCCAGCGAACCCAGCGGTCGCGTTCCTCGGTCCACGGGAGCAGGCCGAAGACCCGGCCCTGGCGAATCGTCTCGAACACCGCGTCGCCAAGCGCGCGACCTCGAAGCTTCCGGTCCAGGTGGCTTCGCGCGATCCCGATGCCGACGAGGGTCGTGCCGGCGAGGGTGACCAGTCTGACGCCGGAGCTGCCGGGCTGGTCGAGGACCGGGACGAGCAGGCGTACCGCCTCGGCGGTGCGTCCGTCGAACAGGGCGTCGCGCCAGTCGAAATTGGTTTCCCCGTGCCGCACGCCCACCAGCTCGCCCACTCGCTCGGCGGTAAGCGGCTCGTCCGCCGGCAGGGCGGCCAGCTTCGCCAGCTCCGAGCTGAGGGTGCCGAGCTCGCCGCCCACCGACCGAATCAGGTGCTCGGCGGCGGCCGGCTCCAGCCGCACGCCGACCGCCTCGGCCCGGCGTTCGAGCCACCGGAGCACCCGCTCGGGGGGCAGCGGATTGCAGGCGACGGTGCAGGCGGTGCGGGCGAAGTCCTTGTCCACGGCCTCGTCGCCCGAACCCTGGACCAGGATCAGCACCGTTTCGGGCGACGGCCGCTCGAGGTACTCCAGCAGCACCGCGCGGAGCTTCGGCTTTCGCTTGAGCCCCTCGAGGTCGCGCAGCACCACTACCCGGCGTTCCGCCATCATCGGCAAGGTGGCGCAGAGCGCGAAGAGCGATTCGGGATCGAGCTGCCCGGCGGACCGCTGATCGAAATTGAAGTCGCGGAGGGCGGGGTCGAGCGCACGATCCAGGATCGCGCGGATGGCCTCGTCTTTGAGGATGTCCTCGGGACCGTGGAAGTAGTACACCGGCGCCGGCGCACCCTTGCGGAGGGCGCGGAAGCAGGCATCGAGAGTCTGCGCTGGCATGGAAGGAATTGTATCCGCGGAGCCCGGGTCAGGTAAACGTCCGGTGCTCGCCGGTGGCGACCGTGCGCTCGTACAGGCCCAGCACGCCGGCCCGGGTCACCAGGCCGAGCAGCCGGCCGGTGGACCGATCCACTACCGGAATCGAAGGCGTGCCGCGCACCCCCATCCTGCGGATCGCCTCCAGGAGCGAATCGGCCGGGGTCACCGACTCAGCCGGAGTCGCCACGTCGGCGGCGACGGTCGCGGCCGGCGTATCGCGGTTGCCCGCCAGACGACCAAGGTCCGCGAGGGTGATGATCCCGATGAGACGCCGTTCGTCGTCCACCACCGGCAGGTCGGTATACGCGCCGCGCCCGAGGTGGGCCAGGAGCAGGTCGAGCGATGCGGTGCTTCCCACGACGTGGGGCGCGGGATCGAAGGCGTCCCGCACCTTGAGCCCGGCGAGCACGTCCCGGTCGGCGCCCTGCTCCAGCCGCTCGCCCCGCCGGCGGAGCCAACCGCTGTAGAGCGAGTCGGGCTCAATCCGCCGAGCCACGAGGTTGGCGATCACGGTCGTCAGCATCAACGGAAGCACGATCTCGTAGTCGTTGGTCATCTCGAAGACGAGCAGGATCCCGGTAATCGGCGCGGAGGTCGCCGCGCCGACCACCGCGCCCATGCCGACCAGCGCGTACGCCTCGGGCCGGAGGTTCAGGTCGGGCAAGAGCCCGGCGAGCGCCACCCCGAAGGCGCCGCCGGTCGCCGCGCCGACGAAGAGCGATGGGGTGAACACGCCGCCGGAGCCCCCGGCGCCGAGCGTGATCGAGGTGGCGAGGATGCTGCCGACCGCGAGCAGCGCCAGCGAGGTCCAGCTCATGCCGCCGAAGAGGTCGAGGTGCACCGCGAAGTGCCCGTGCCCCACCAGCAGGCCCCCCGAGAGCAGCACCAGCGCGCCCACGAGGGCGCCGCCCAGGAGCGCCAGGACCGCGGGGTGAAGCCGGAGTGTCCGGCAGAACTCTTCGGTCCCGAAGAAAGTCTTCACGAAGAGCGCCGCGACCAGCCCGGAGACGATCCCGAGAAACGGGTAGAAGACCAGCACCTCGCGCTGGAGCGCGTATCCGTACTCCTCCGGAATGGGGAAGGCGGGATTGTTGCCCAGAAAGCTGTGGGAGACCACCGCCGCCACCACGCTCGCCACCACCACCGGGGGGAAGGCGCCGACCGCGAGCGATCCGAGGATCTCCTCCAGCGCGAAAAACGCCCCGGCCAGCGGGGCATTGAACGCCGCCGAGATCCCCGCCGCCGCTCCGGCGGCGACAAGCACCTTGGTGCGGGCGGGATCGAACCGGAAGGCCCGGCCCAGCGCCGAGGCGATGGTGGAACCGAGGACGGCGACGGGGCCCTCGCTCCCGGCGGCGCCTCCCGATCCCACCGTCACCGCGCTCGCGGCGGTGCGGACCAGGGCGGGCCGCATGGGGATCCGGCCGCTCTCCCGCGCGACCGCCCGCTGCACGTCCGGGATGTTGAGCCCGTCCTGCCCGGGCGCGAACGCCCGCATGATGACTCAGGCGACGGTGAGACCGACTCCCGTGAGCAGCGGCCGGTAGGCCAGGAA
Organism: Gemmatimonadales bacterium; assembly: GCA_013813145.1. GTDB lineage: Bacteria > Gemmatimonadota > Gemmatimonadetes > Gemmatimonadales > GWC2-71-9 > CAVVWJ01. The sequence continues at coordinate 4,534 of JACCSE010000361.1, read as the reverse complement.
GCCCGATTGGGTGAGGTAGACGGCCGGGGTGAGGTAGAGAATCCAGTAGGCGAGGTCGATCAGGTAGTAGAATGCCACCACGCCGAGCGCGCTCGCGAGCCCGATTCCCACGGCGAAGCCGAGGAGGATCGTGTTCTCGCTCAGGCCGAGGCGATTGAACCAGTCGGCAAAGCGATCCCAGAGACTGTACAATCGCGGCACGACGAGAAAGATACTCGTGCCGCCACGCCCGGTGGGATCTCAGTCGAGGTAGGGCGCGATACGCTCGGCGAAAGCGCGGCGGGCACGGTTCAGGCGACTCTTGACCGTGCCCAGATTGGAGCCGGTGAGCTGGGCGATCTCCTCGTAGCCCCGCCCCTCCAGCTCCCGCATGACGAACACCTCCCGATGGTGCGGGGCCAACGTCGCCACTGTCCGGTCCACCAGTTCCCGCAGGTGCCGGTTCGCGAACATGTCGTCGGGCCGGGCGCTGGAGTCCTCGAACTGGAGCGGGCGCTCATCGTCCTCACCGTGCGGCCGGAGCGACTGGTAGAGCACCAGGGGGTTCCGGCTCCGGTTGCGGAGCTCGTTCTTCCCCAGGTTGGAAGCGATGGTGTAGATCCAGGTGGAGAACTTCCTGGTACTGTCGAACCGATGCAGGTGCCGGTACACCCGGATGAATGCCTCCTGCACCAGGTCCTCGGCGCGCTCGCGATCGCCGATCATGCGGGTTACGAAGTTGAGCAGCGGACCCCGGTAACGGTCGACCAGCTCCTGAAAGGCGCGGGGGTCGCCTGCCAGGTGCGCCGCGACGAGCTGTGCGTTGTCGGGACTGACAACGCCCCACCGGGTCCTCGATGCGGAGACTGCCACTGCGGCTCCTCGCCCACTGTGAGGCAAAGCTCGGGCAAACAGTAGCTCGGGGGCATGATCTCATCCCGAGCGGACGACCCCAAGCTAAAACAAGCCGCACAATTGTTCAAGGATATCGCATAAAACATTGAACAAACATCACGCTCACCAGAGTCTTCCCATCACTCAGCTCGCCCGACCGGATCAGCCGCAGTACCTCCGACCAGGGGAGCGGCACCACCTCCATGAACTCATCGGCCTCCCGCCCCTGGGCGCCGGCTTGGAGGCCGGTCGCGAGGAAGAGATGGATCCGCTCGTCGGTGAACCCCGGGGTGGTATAGATGGTGGTGAGCCGCTCCAGCCGATCGGCCCGCATCCCGCTCTCCTCCTCCAACTCCCTCGCGGCGCATGCCTCCGGACTCTCCCCCGGGTCCAGCCGTCCCGCAGGCACTTCCCAAATGAACCCGTCGGCTGCATGGCGGAACTGCCGGATGAGGAGAATGCGCGGATCGGGATCGGTGGGCGGATCCAGAAACGGCACGACGGCCGACGCCCCCGGGTGCCGAAACATCTCCAGCCGGCCGGAGGAGCCGTCGGGAAAGCCAACGGTATCGAGGTCGAGGTTGACGACGCGGCCGGTGTAGAGGCGGTCGGTGGAGAGAAGGGGCATGGGTAAGCGACGTAAGGAGTGAGGGTGAATGCCTAACGGGATCCACGTCACCCTGAACGAAGTGAAGGGGACAGAGCCCAGGGCATGTCCCTTCGCTTCGCTCAGGGTGACAACACACTCACAACATCCCCCGCACCCAGGCCACCGGCACCTTGAGGCCTTCCGCGAAGAGGTAGCGCAACTCCAGCACCGGATTGTCCGAGATGGGGCTGCTCTCCGTGGGTGAGGTGTAGGCCTCCAGGGCGGTGCGGCGGGCCTCGAGCCGGAGGCGGAAGGTGTGGAAGGGGTCGCTGACCAAGAGGACCCGGCGAAGGCCGCGGCGGCGGAGCCAGACGGCGACCGCTGTCATCGACGTCATGGTCGAGCGACCCTGCGGCTGCGCCACGACCGCCGCTGCCGGCACGTCGCGCGCGACGAGATACCGGCGGCCCACCATCGCTTCGCTGGTGGTGTCTCCCCGCCCCACGCCGCCGGTCACCACGATGAGCGGCGCCAGTCCTTCCCGGTAGAGGTCCAGCGCGTGATCCAGCCGGGCCCGCAGCACCGGTGAGGGACGGCCGTTGTACTGCGCGGCCCCGAGCACGACGATGGTGTCCACCGGGCGCCGCTGATCCTGCTGACTGACCACCAGCACCGCGAGGAGGCCGCCGGTATAGACGATCCCGCCGGCCAGGAAGAGCAGCCCGAGCCCCTGACGGAGATGGCGCACCCGCTACAGGTCGAACGCTTCGCCGTGCGCCGGCACGTGGACCTCGCGCACCCCTTCGTCCCGGAGCAGCGAGGCCATGGCGCCGAGGGCGGCCTCCTCGCCGTGCACCACGAACGCCCGGCGCACCGGCCCGCCCAGCCGGCGAATCCAGGCGCGAAGCTCCGCCCGGTCGGCATGGGCCGAGTATCCGCTGATGGTTTCGATCTCGGCGCGGCGGGTATGTTCCTGCCCCAGGATCCGCACGACTTCCTGGCCCTCCTGGATCCGGCGGCCGAGGGTGTGCTCGGCCTGAAAGCCAACGAAGAGCACCAGGTTCCGGTGGTCGCCAATGCCATGGGCCAGGTGGTGCAGGATCCGCCCCGATTCCGCCATGCCGGAGGCGGCGATGACGACCGCTGGACCCCGGGCTCCGTTGAGCGCCTTCGACTGCGCCACGTCGCGCACGTAGCGCACCAGCGGGAAGTCGAACAGCTCCGCACCGCTCGCGATCAGGTGTTCGCGGTGGTCGAAGACCTCCGGATGCATCCGAAAGACGGTCGTGATGTCCACCGCGAGCGGACTGTCGACGTAGATCGGCAGCTCGGGGATTTTCCCCGCGCGGTGTAGCTGATGGAGGCTGTAGATCAGCTCCTGAACCCGGCCGACGGCGAAAGCCGGGATCAACACCTTGCCGCCTCGCGCCGCGGTGCGCCGCACCGCTTCGCCGAGCTTGCTCTCGGCCTCGGCCACCGACTCGTGCGAGCGATCGGCGTAAGTCGCCTCGACGATGAGCGCGTCCACCGGCCCCGAGGGGGGCTCGGGGTCCCGGATGATCGGCAGCCCGGACCGTCCGATGTCGCCGGAGAAGACGATCCGGCGGTTGTCGCCCTCGCTGATCCGGAGATCCAGCGTCGCCGAGCCGAGGATGTGGCCCGCGTCTACCAGCTCGAGCGCGAGATGCTTCCGCAGGTGGGTGATTCGCCGATAGGGCACCCCGATCGTCAGATCCTGCACCGCGAGCGCGTCCGCCATGGTGTAGAGCGGCTCGCTTTCCGGCCCGGCCTTGCCGTTTCGCTGGAGATACTCGAAGTCCTTCTCCTGGATGTGCGCCGAATCTGGCAGCATCACCGCGCAGAGATCCCGGGTGGCCGGCGTGGCGTAGATCGGGCCATGGAATCCCTCGCGCACCAGCAGCGGCAGGCGGCCCGCGTGGTCGATGTGTGCGTGGCTCAGCACGACCCCGTCGATGCGGCGGGCATCGAAGGGGACCCGGGCATTGAGGGTGCGGGTTGCGCCGCGGCGTCCCTGGAAGAGGCCGGCGTCGAGGAGGAACCGCGCTCCCGCCGCCTCCAGCAGGTGCATCGACCCGGTCACCTGCCCGGCGGCGCCCCAGAAGGTGAGCCGGAGGGCGCTCACTCCTTGCTCCGGGTGCCGAAGAGCCGATCGCCCGCGTCGCCCAGGCCCGGGAGGATGTAGCCGTGGTCGTTGAGCTGGCGGTCGAGCGAGGCGGAGTACAGCGGCACGTCGGGGTGAACGCCCAGCATCCGCTCCACCCCCTCGGGGGCGGCGACCAGGCAGAGGAAACGGATTCGCCGGGCGCCCGCGTCCCTGAGCGCGCCGACCGCGGCCACCGCGGAGCCGCCGGTTGCCAGCATCGGGTCGAGCACGAAGAAATCCCGCTCCACCTCCGCCGAGGGAATCTTGAAGTAGTAGTCCACCGGCTTCAGGGTATCGTGCTCCCGATAGAGCCCGATGTGACCGACCCGCGCCGACGGCACCAGCAGGGTGATCCCGTCCACCATGCCGAGCCCCGCGCGGAGGATCGGCACCAGGGTGAGCTTCTTCCCGGCCACCTGCCGGCCGGTGGTCCGTTCCAGCGGGGTCTCGATCTCCACCGGCTCGGTCGCCAGGTCCTTGGTCACCTCGTAGGCCATCAGCATCGCGATCTCGCTCACCAGTTGCTTGAAATCGCGGGTACTGGTCTCCCGGTCGCGGAGGATGGTGAGCTTGTGCTGAATGAGCGGATGGGTGAGGACGGTCAGGTTGGGGAAGGAGTGGTCGGGCATGGGTCCAATATGCTGGCGCCCGTGCCGCTGGTGTAGGGGGATCCGGCAGGGGCTCCCGGGCGTACTACGTGGTTCCTTCCTCGCTCGGAGATCGGCTCGATGACGCGTTCCACTCTCCCCGGTCTTGCCGTGCTCTCCCTGCTGGCGTTCGGGTCGGCTGGGCAGGCGCGTGGGCAACTCGCGCCCGGCGACTCGGTCCGGCGTCTGGTGGACGCGGGTCTGCCCGACGAAGCGTTCGACTATGCGCGGGGCGCGGCGCGGGCGGCGCCGGACGATCCC
>JACCSE010000351.1 GCA_013813145.1 Gemmatimonadales bacterium | reverse complement strand
CGGTAGGCCAGGTGGGTGGCTTCGGTGGCATGGTCCGGATCCCGGACGGCATGCGGCGGCCTACGCTGGTGCTGAGCACCGATGGGGTCGGGACGAAGGTGCTGGTTGCGCTGCAAGCGGGTCGATTCGACACCGTAGGTGAGGACCTGGTCAACCACGGCGTGAACGACATCCTGGCCCACGGTGCCGCGCCTATCGCCTTCATGGACTATATCGCCGGGTCCGGCCTGGGCGTCGAGCAGATCGCCGGAATCGTGGAAGGAATCGCGCGAGGCTGCCGAGCGCACGGGATGGCTCTCGCGGGCGGTGAGACGGCGCAGATGCCCGGCCTGTACCAGCCGGGAACGTACGATCTGGCCGGAACCATCATCGGCATCGTGGAAGAGGACGCGGCGCTGCACGGTGAGCGCATCGCGCCCGGCGACGTACTGCTCGGCTACGCGTCCACCGGCCTCCACACCAACGGCTACACCCTCGCCCGGCGGATCGTATTCGAGCGCATGGGCCTCGGGTTGGAGGCGCAACTCGGAGGCACCGGGCGCACCGTCGCGGCGGCGTTGCTGGCTGTGCACCGGAGCTACTTCCGGAGCGTGACGCCGGTCCTCCCCCGGCTGCATGGTCTGGCCCATATCACCGGCGGCGGAATCGCGGGCAACCTGGTGCGGATATTGCCCCTGGGCTCGGAAGCGGTGGTGGATCCCGAATCCTGGGAGGTGCCGCCGCTGTTTCTGACTCTGCAGCGGGCGGGAGAGGTCTCCACCGAGGAGATGCGGGAAGTGTTCAATCTCGGCGTGGGGCTCATCGCCGTGCTGCCCCCCGAAGCCGTGCCTGCCGCGCAAGCGGCGGCGGCGGCCGACGGGGTCGCCACCTGGCCGATGGGTGAGATCCGCCGTGGCCAACGGGCCGTGCGGTTCGCTCACCCCTGAGGGAGACCGCTCCATGCGCGCCCCACCGCTCACCGCCCTCCTCGCACTCACCCTCGCCCTGCCGCTCGCCGGTCAAGGCAGCGAGTGCGCCGCCTACAGCGGCCGCGGCCGCCGCGTCTGCGACGCGGCCGTGGACGGGACCCGCGCCTTCCATCCGGTGGCCGGGCTGCTCGTGAGCGGCGGCAACCCGGTGCTCGGCACCGCCAACACCCTTGGGGGTCTGGGCCACTTTGCCGTAACCGGGCGGGCCAACGCCGCCCGCATGGTCCTGCCCGAGCCCGGCTACGACGGCGGCGGATCTTCGGTCCCGGCGAGCGACGAGCTGTACGCGCCGGTGCCGCTGCTGGAGGTCGCGGCGGGTCTCTATGGGGGGAACGCGGCGGGACTGCTCTCGGTGGACTTTCTCGGTTCGGTGCAACTCCTCCCCACTGACCAGCTCGACAACTTCGCGGTCGAAGAAGGCACCCGCCGGATCGGCGGGGTCGGGCTCGGTCTGGGCTACGGCCTTCGGGTGGGCATCCTCCGCGAGCTCGGACCGCTGCCGGCGGTGTCGGTCAGCGTCATGCGCCGCGACATCCCGCAGGTTGCCTACGGCGACGTCGAAGCGGGCGATCAGTTCAGCTACGCCGTAGACCTGAACGCCACCAACCTGCGACTCGTGGCCAGCAAGCAGGTCGCGGTCTTCGACTTCGCCGCCGGGCTTGGCTGGGACAAGTACACCGGCGACGCCGAAATCCGGTTCCGCGACCCGGCCACCTCGTTGGTGCAGCCGGAGATCGCTTTCGGGCTCGATCAGTCGCGAGCACTCCTCTTTCTCGATGCCGGCGTGAGCCTCGCGGCGTTGAAGCTGGTCGGGGAAGTGGGCTACCAGACCGGCAAGGACCAGGAGCTGTCCACCCAGTTCGAGGACTTCGATACCACCAAAGGGAAGTTCTTCGCGGGCTTCGGCCTTCGCGTGGGCTTCTAGCGGGTGAACGAGCGGGAGGCCATGGTCCGCGCCCTCGACCTCGCCTGGCGGGGATGGGGCCGGGTGCATCCGAACCCGCTGGTCGGCGCTACCGTTCTCGCCGGCAACGCTCTCGTGGGGGAGGGATGGCACCCCGAGTACGGCGACCGCCATGCCGAGCCTCTCGCGCTCGATCAGGCCGGGGAGCGAGCCAGCGGAGCGACCCTGGTCGTCACGCTGGAGCCCTGCGCCCACCGAGGCAAGCAACCTCCTTGTACCGAGGCGATCGTCCGGGCGGGCGTCCGCCGCGTGGTGGCGGCGCTCGCCGATCCCAATCCGGCCGCGGCCGGCGGCGCCGACCGCCTCCGGGCGGCGGGCATCGAAGTGGAGATCGGGCTGCTGGGCCATATCGCCGCCGCCCAGAACGCCCCCTTTCTCCACGGATTCAGGGAGCAGTCCCGTCCGTTCATCGCGCTGAAGCTCGCCACCACCCTCGACGGCCGCATCGCCGACGCGGCCGGCCGCTCGCGCTGGATCTCGGGCCGTGAGGCTCAGGAGTACGTCCATTGGC
>JACCSE010000339.1 GCA_013813145.1 Gemmatimonadales bacterium | reverse complement strand
GAGCCGCGGCGGTCCAGTCCACCGCCGCCAGCACACCGGCGACGATGTCGTCGCAGTAGGTGTAGTCGCGCGACTGGGTCCCGTCTCCGAAAAGCGTCAGCGTCCGGCCTTCGACCATCTTCCGGGTAAAGGCGTGAATGGCCAGGTCCGGCCGCTGCCGCGGACCGTACACCGTGAAAAACCGGAGCGACGCCGTCCGCAGCCGGTAGATGGGTGCGACCGACTGGAGGAAGAGCTCCCCCGCGCGCTTGGTGGCGGCGTACGGCGACACCGGCTCGATGGCGATCGCGTCCTCGCGAAAGGGGACGGGCGTGCTGTCTCCGTACACCGAGGAGGACGAGCCGAAGACGAATCGCGACACGCCCGCGCGCCGGGCCGCTTCGACCACGGCGGCGGTACCGGTCACGTTGGCACGGGCGTAGCCCACCGGGTCCGCCAGCGACGGACGCACCCCCGCCTTGGCCGCCAGATGGACGACCACGGTGGCCGGATCGAGCAGCGCCTCGAGCGCCGCCGCATCGAGCATGTCCAGCTCGCGGAAGCTGAATCCGGGCGGAGACCCCATCTCCGCCAGGTTGCGCTCCTTGACGTCTCGGGGATAGAACGGATCGAAGTTGTCGATCCCGATCACCTCGTCGCCCCGGCCCGCGAGTGCCTCGACCAGGTGTGAACCGATGAAGCCGGCGGCCCCGGTGACCAGGATTCGGGTCACCTACCGCCCCGGCCGATGCCGTGGTACTCGAAGCCGAGCGCCTTCATCCGCTCGGGATCGTAGAGGTTGCGGCCGTCCACCAGGAGCGGACGCCGGAGCAGCTTCCGGACCCGCTCGAAGTCCGGGTTGCGGTACACCAGCCACTCGGTCATGACCAGCAGTGCGTCGGCGCCATGCGCCGCGCTGTAGGGATCGGCGGTGTACAGCACCCGATCGCCGAAGATCGACCGGGCCGAGTCGGTCGCCTTGGGGTCGTGGGTCTGCACCCGGGCGCCGGCCGCGAGCAGGCCCTCGATCACCGGAATGGTGGGGCTTTCCCGCATGTCGTCGGTCTCGGCCTTGAAGGCGAGGCCCCAGAGGCCGACCACCTTCCCGCTCAGGTCCTGTCCCAGATAGCGCAGCACCTTCTGGAGCACCACCAGCTTCTGGCACTCGTTCACCGACTCGACCGACTTGAGCACGTCGAGCGAGAGACCGAGGTCGTCGGCGGTCTTGATGATCGCCTTGACGTCCTTGGGAAAGCACGACCCACCGTAGCCCGGGCCCGGATAGAGAAAGGCGCGGCCGATCCGCTGATCCGATCCGATGCCGAGCCGAACGTTCTGTACGTCGGCGCCGACCAGCTCGCAGAAGAGCGCCATCTGGTTCATGAACGAGATCCGGGTGGCGAGCATGGCGTTGGCGGCGTACTTGGTGACCTCGGCCGAGGCGATGTCCATGAACAGAATCCGGTTGCCGCCCTGACGGGTGAACGGGGCGTACAGCTCGCCCATGACGGCCTTGGCCTCTTCGTCGTCCACGCCGATGACGACGCGGTCGGGCTTCATGAAGTCGTCGATCGCCGCGCCTTCCTTGAGGAACTCGGGGTTGGAGCAGACCGCGAAGTGGATGTCGGTTTCGGCGCTGACCGCCGCACGCACCTTCTCCGCGGTGCCGACCGGCACGGTCGACTTGGTGACGACGATCTTGGGCTCGTTCATGTGGCGGCCGATGGAGCTGGCCACGCCGAGGACGTGCTTCAGGTCGGCCGATCCGTCCTCGCCGGGCGGGGTGCCGACGGCGATGAGGATCACCCGCGCCCCGCGCACCGCCGTGGCGATGTCGGTGGTGAAGGAGAGGCGGCCCTCGGCCTGATTGCGTTGCACCATCGGCTCGAGCCCGGGCTCGTAGATCGGGATCTCGTTCCGCTGCAGGCGTGCGATCTTCTCCGCGTCGTTGTCCACGCAGACCACGTCGTTGCCGGTCTCCGCCAGGCAGGCGCCGGCCACCAGGCCGACGTATCCGCTTCCGATCACCGCCACATGCATGTCACGCCTCTTTCGGC
>JACCSE010000314.1 GCA_013813145.1 Gemmatimonadales bacterium | reverse complement strand
GAGGCGGAGCAGCTCCTGGGTGGTGAGGCTCAACGCCTCCTCCCAGGTGGCCTCACGGAAGGCGCTGTACCAGCCGGCCGGGGTGGCGACCCGGTCGCGCACGTCGTCCTCGTCGAGGACCGGAAGGCCGGTACCGGTCAGGGGCGGCTTGCCGATGCTGCGCATCGGGGGACGGGGCTTTTTCCGGTCGCCCATCTCCTCGATCGTGCGCCAGGGCCCCTCGCGGTGCCGGGGCCTCTCGCCGGTCCAGACCCACCGCTCGCCGTCGTGCATCCAGCCTTTGCGGATGAGCGGGACCATGAGCCGGTCGCGGTGTTGCGGAAAGTCGTACCCGAACCGCCCTTTCACGCAGGTGGAACCCTGATTCGGAGTTGCTTCCTCGATTCCGGGCGAGGTCACCCGCATGATCTGATCGTCCTTCACGTGCACGTCGAGCTGACATCCGACGCCGCAGTAGGGACAGACCGACCGGACCACCTTGTCGGGCTGGCGGACCGCTTCGGAGCCGAAACGCTGTTTGGGGACGAACTCGAAGATGGCGCCGGTGGGACAGACGCGGACGCATTCGCCGCACCAGGTGCAACCGGCATGATCGGGATCGCCGTCACCGCCGACGATGATCTGGGCGTGCTCGCCCCGCATCCCGACCTCCAGCACGCCGACCTCCTGGATGTCCTCGCAGGCCCGCACGCAGCGGGTACAGAGGATACAGGTGGTCATGTCGTGCTGGATCATGGTGTCGCCGGGGCGTTCGTCGCCGCCGCGGAGGGAGAGCTCGCGATGGTCGCGGACGGGGACGTCGTAGCGGGTGACGTAGCGCTCGAACTCGTTGCGAGGATTGGCGCGGCCGCCGTTCTGGAGGTGCTCGCCGGGGTAGCGCTCCAGCAGGAAGCCGAGGACGCCCCGCCGATTGTCCACCGCGGCCGGCGACTCGGTCTCGACCACCATGCCTTCGGCCGCCGGCGCGGCGCAGGCCGCGACCAGCTTGCCCTGGCCCTGCACCGAGACCAGGCACACCCGGCAGTTCCCCACGATGGGCAGCTTGGGATACCAGCAGAGGGTGGGAATGTCGATTCCGGCCGCGCGCGCGGCCTCCAGCACAGTCGCGCCGGGCTCGAATGGGATGGTGGTACCGTTGACAGTCAGGGTCGCCATGAACACACCAGGTCGTCGGTGGCAGGGTCGTCTAAGTGATACTAGACCTGGCAGATGGCAGGATCAAGTGCGCGCGCGTCAGCTCCGCCGGCGTTCGAACGCGCTACGCGGCGTGCTCGGTGGGCACGTGCTGGTGCCAGTGGTCGTCGGCCGTCTCGTCGTCCGCCGCCCACATATATGCCCAGAAGCGGACCTGCTTCGGCGCGGGCGCGCCGTTCTTGATCACGATACCGAGCGGCACCGGCGAAACGACCAGCGGGCGGGTGGTCACGGGACGGTCCTCGCATGCGAGAAAGAACAGTGACAGGCAGCTTTCCGCAGCCCGAGAGGCACCCTCCGTGCCGCCCGGAACCGGTCGGTCAAATGCTTTCGCTTATTGAGTTTGGAGTGTCGCGCGGCGGCGCCGTTCGTGTCAGATGGACGCGGCGCGCGGTGCGGCGCGCGTGTCCGGGGGACACGCCGGCTTGGCGAGCACCAGCTCGTCCGGACGCCGGCTTCCGCCGCCTCGCCGCCGCCGGTGGGGATCCTGATCCAGCGCCCATCCACCGTAGAGCGAGCGCAGGGACTCGGGGACGAGTGCCTTCGACGTGCCGAGGAGGACGTGGATGCCGCCGGGGCGGCTCCGGCGCTGGAGATCGTCGAGCAGCTCGGCCCGAACCGGAGCGCTGAACTCGACCAGCACCCCCGGGTCGATGATGACGAGATCCAGGTCATCGACGTTATCGAGGAAGGGGGGCAGGGTCGCGCCGAACTGGGCGACGTACCCTTCGAACAGCCCGGCGAGCGCTTCCGACGCCATGCGCGACTCGACCCGCTCCACGCAGCCGAGGTCGCAGGCCACGAAGGTGACGACGGCGTCGTGCGCGGCGAGGAGGTACGCCGCGGGCTCGGCCGCGCTGCCGACGACGAGCGCCGTGTCCTGGGCCTCGATTCTGGGGAGCAGGCGGCTGAGGGCGCAGGCGGGCTCGAGTCCCCAGTGGGTCGGGGTGCGCTGGGCCTCCCGCAGCTTGATGAACTGCGACCGCCAGCGGCGGTAGGGCCGAAGCGCGAGCCGCTTCATGATCAGCCGGTCCACCGTTTCCAGCATCAGGACTTCGGTGAGGACGAACTGTTCTTCGGAGGTGGCCTGGAGCTCCGAGGCCGCCTCGTCGCCCAAGCGCAGGAGCTCGTCGCGGCCGATCGAGTTCTTGTAGCCCTCGATCCGCTGGAGAATGTATTCCTGATAGTGCTGCTTATCCGAATATGGCGACCGCCGGCGCCGCTCCGTGCTTCGGAGCTCGGTGGCGCTCAGCATGACACTCGGGCAGTGGTGTGGTCCAGCGGGTCGATTGGAATGGCTTGGTCCCTCGGACGGACGACGTTACAAGTTGGTCGGAGCGGGAGTCCGTGTCAACGAGAACGGACGGCGATGACCTTCGCCCGTGGGGGCGAGGCTTGGGTCGCCTTTTCCGGATTGGCATCGCGGGCGCTGCTCCGGGGAGACGCCCTTCCCTTCCCACGCGTCAGCCTGAGCGGAGCGAAGGATCGGGTTGCTGGCGCACTCGGGCGAGGCAAGCCTCGCCCCTACGGGGGTGTGACTACCGCTCCTCAGCCTCGACCACGGCTCCTTTGAGATATCCGGTCTCCGGGATGGTCAGCACTTCCGGGTGGTCTTCGCCCGGTCCGAGTATCCGCCTCAGGAAGAGCCGGCGGCCGCTGTCGGCGGCGGCTTCGGAGAGCATGGTGAGGAATTCCGGGAGGCGGACGTGGAAGGAGCAGCTCGCGGTGACGAGCACGCCGCCCGGAGCCAGGCAGCGCATGGCTCGCAGGTTGATCTCCCGATACCCTCGGAGTGCGGCGGCGGCGGCGGCGCGGGACTTGGCGAAGGCCGGCGGGTCGAGGACGATGGTGTCGAAGCGCTCGAGGCCGCGGGCCAACTCGCGCAAGGCGTCGAAGACGTCGGCCTCGCGCCACGCGATGTTGTCGAGCCCGTTGAGCGCGGCGTTGGCGGCGCCGCGCTCGAGGGCTTCGGCGCTGGAGTCCAGCGCCAGCACGCTCGCCGCGCGGGTCGCCAAATGCAGGGCGAACGAGCCGTGATAGGTGAAGCAATCGAGCGCGCGACCGCCGGGACGGGTGAGTCTGCCGGCGAGCACGCGGTTGGGGCGCTGATCCAGGAAGGCGCCGGTTTTCTGGCCGTCCCAGGGTGCCGCCAGGTAGCGCACACCTGCCTCGCGGACCTCGACCTGGCGGGGTACGCTGCCGTGAGCTTCGACCGGCGTACCGGCAATGCCCTCCCGCCGCCGGACCGGCGCGTCGTCCCGGAGCAGGATTCCTTCCGGGGCAAAGCAGGCGCGAAGCGCCTCCACGACCGACTCCCGGACGGTCTCGAGTCCCGCCGAGAGAATCTGGGCGACGAGCCAGCGGTCGTAGCGATCCACCACCAGCGACGGGAGGCCGTCGGCTTCTCCGTGCACCAGGCGGCAGGCGGTAGCGTCGATGCCACGCCGCCGTTCAGCCGCCGCCGCGACACGCTCCCGCCACCAGGCGGCGTCGAGCGGGCGGTCGCCCCGCTCCAGGAGTCGCAGGCGGATCTCGGAGCGCGGGGAATACAGTGCCTGTCCAATGAAGCGCCCGCGCGAATCGTGCACTCGCACCAACCCCGGCTCTGACGGCGCCTCGACCACTTCGCTCCGGTAGATCCAGGGATGCCCGCGGACCCAGCGTTCGGCGCCTCGCGGGGTGACCCGGGCGACGCTCACGCCCGGTCGGGCCGGAGCACGGTGGCCCCGCGCAGATAGCAATGCTTGATTTCGGCCCGGCCGCGGGGCGTGTACGCGTGCACGAGCAGCCGGATGCAGCGGGGCAGGGCGCCCGGCACCGGGATCTCGGTGGCGTGCAGCAGTGCCACGATGTTCCAGCCGTACTCCTCGGCCGCGCGGGCCGGAAAGGCGGCATCGAGGTCGCGGGTGACGGTGAAGAGTCCGCTGACGATGTCGTCCGGATGCAGCTCGTTGGCCTCGATGAGCGTGCGAAGCAGCTCATCGGTGGCGGCGAGGATTTCCGAGGCGTCGTTGCGCTCGACGGTGATGGCGCCACGGATGCCCTGCAGGCGAGGTGATGGGGACGGCATGCGAGATAATGTAGCGGCAATCGTTCGGCTGATGCTGGTGACCGATGACGCGCTGCTCCAGGGACGCGATCTGGTGGAGCTGGCCCGCGCGGGCGTGCGGGGTGGGGTGACGTCGGTGCAGCTCCGGCTCAAGCACGCGAGCGCGCGCGAGCAGGCCGGGTTGGCGCGGGCGCTGGTCGCGGCGGTCGGCGTTCCGGTGCTGGTGAACGACCGGCCCGACATCGCGCTGGCAGCCGGCGCGGCCGGTGTACACCTGGGTTCCGAAGACCTGCCGATCGCGCTGGTGCGGCGAATCGTGCCGGCGGGGTTCGTGATCGGCGCATCGGTGGGATCGGACACGGAGGCGGCCAACGCCGGGGGGGCGGACTACTGGGGGATCGGACCCTGGCGAGCGAGCACGACCAAGGGCGACGCCGGGTCGGCCCTGGGCCCGGG
>JACCSE010000256.1 GCA_013813145.1 Gemmatimonadales bacterium | reverse complement strand
GGCCACCGGGGACCGTGGCAGCCACGCCATCCGGCGGATGCTGGTCGTCGCCGAGATCGCACTGGCGCTCACCCTGCTCACCGGCGCCGGGCTCCTCATCAAGAGTTTCGCCCGGCTTCAGGGAGTCGATCCCGGGTTCGTGCCGGAACACCTGCTCACCTTCAACTTCGCCCTCCCGCAGGCGCGGTATGCGTCGGACACGCAACAGGTGGCGCTGTATGACCGGCTGCTGCCCGCGCTCGGCGCCGTCCCGGGAGTCCAGGCGGCCGGCCTTACGTCGGTGATGCCATTCGGCGGAAACTGGTCCACCGGCACCTTCGAGATCGAGGGCTATCAGACCCCTGAGGATCAGCCGGGGCCGTGGGGCGACATCCGGATCGTGAGCCCTACGTTCTTCGAGACGCTTCGCCTGCCGGTGATCCGGGGACGGGTCCTGAGCGAGCAGGATCGGGAGGGGACGCCGGTGGTCGCCGTCATCGACGAGGAATTCGTGCGGCGCTACTGGCCCCGGGACAACCCCGTCGGGAAGCGCTTCACTTTCGGGCCACCGGACGGCGCGGTGGACACCACGTCCAGGGAGTGGATCGAGGTGGTCGGCGTGGTGGGCCACGCTGCGCACGAGGGACTCGACGCCGACGCGCGACTCCAGCTCTACCTCTCCTACCGGCAGGCTCCGCAGCCGCTCATTTCCGTGGCGGTCCGTACCGGCGGCGACCCCGAACGCTTCGTCAATCTCGTGCGCGAGGCGGTGGCCTCGGTCGATCCCGAGCTGCCGATCTCCAACGTCCGGACCATGGAGGAGCTGATCGAGCAGTCGGTGGGCCAGCGGCGCCTGTCCATGATGCTGCTGAGCCTCTTCTCGGGCATCGCGCTGGTGCTCGCCTCGATCGGCATCTACGGCGTCATGAGCTATTCGGTGACCCAGCGCTCTCGCGAGCTCGGCGTGCGCATCGCGCTCGGCGCGGGCCGGGCCGACGTGGTGCGGCTGGTCCTGCGACAGGGAATGTCGCTCGCGCTGACCGGAATCGGGATCGGCCTCGCGGCGGCGCTCCTCCTCACCAGGCTCATCGAAAGCCAGCTCTTCGGCGTGCGGGCGAGCGATCCGTTCACCTTCGTGGCCGTCGCCGTCCTGCTCGGCACCACCGCGCTGGTAGCCAACCTGGTGCCGGCGCTGCGAGCGATGCGGGTGGACCCGGCGGTAGTGCTGCGCGAGGAGTGACCACCTACGCCCGCCGGCTCGGCCTGTTCTCCGGAACGATGGCGGTCATCGGCGGGATCATCGGGGGCGGCATCTTCCGCACCCCCGCCGTGGTCGCGGAGCGGGTCGGGTCGCCGGGACTCATCCTGGCGGCCTGGGGCACCGGCGGTGCCGTGGCCCTGATCGGCGCCTTCTGCTTCGCCGAGTTGGGGCAGCGCCGGCCCCGCGCCGGCGGCGGCTACGTATACCTGAGGGAGGCTTGGGGCCCGCTTCCCGCCTTCCTCTACGGCTGGGCCCTCCTGCTGGTGATCGCCAGCGGCGCGATCGCGGCGGTCGCGGTGACCTTTGCCGACTACATTCTCGCGTTGGCCGGCCTGCCGCCGGGGCTCACCCTTCCGGTCGCGATCGGGGCGATCCTCTTCCTCTCCGCCGTGAATTACGTCGGCGTGAAGCCCGGCGCCATGGTGCAGAATCTCTTCACCGTGTTGAAGCTCGCGGCGCTGGCGGCGCTGATCGCGGCCGGGTTGGCCGCGGGCCTTCCCGTAACCCCACCGGATCCTCCACCCGCGCCCAGCGGGTTCGGGGCCGCGCTGGTCCCTATCCTCTTCACTTATGGCGGCTGGCAGCAGACCAACTTCATCGCCGAGGAAATGATCGAGCCGGAGCGCGACCTCCCGCGCGCGCTGCTGATCGGAGTCGGCGTGGTGATCGGGGTGTATCTCCTCGCGAACCTGGCCTACCTCCGGGTGCTCGGCGCCGCGGGCCTCGCCGCGAGCACGGCCCCGGCCGCGGACCTCATGCGCATCGTCTTGGGCCCCAGCGGCGGCACCGTCATCGCTGCCGGAATCGCCGCGTCCACCTTCGGCTTCCTCAACCTGGTCATCCTCGTCACCCCTCGAGTCTTTCAGGCGATGGCGGCCGATGGGGTGTTCTTCCCGCAGCTCGCGCGGCTCATCCGGTGCACCGCACACCGGCGGTGGCGATCGCGGTGCAGGCGGGATGGGCCTCCGTGCTTGCGCTGTCCGGGAACTTTGGCCAACTGGTGGACTACGTCGCCTTTGCTGACTGGATCTTCTTCGGGCTCACCGCGGCGGGCCTTTTCGTATACCGTACGCGCGACCGGAGACGGGGTATCGTCGCGCCTCCGGGCGCATTCCGGGTCCCGGGCTATCCCTGGACGCCGGCGCTGTTCGTCGCGGCGGCGATCTTCGTCGTGGCGAGCTCGGTCGTCGCCAACCCGGTCAACGCGCTGATCGGCACCGCGCTCCTTGCATTGGGGGTGCCGGTTTACTGGTATTGGACCCGGCGCGTGGTAGGGCGGTAGGGCGGTAGGGCGG
>JACCSE010000246.1 GCA_013813145.1 Gemmatimonadales bacterium | reverse complement strand
GAGCTCTATCGCAGCCACTACGGGCCTCACCCGGCGCCGCATCTGCTCGAGCGGTTCAGCTACGGCCTTGCCGACGTCGCCGGCGTTGCCCTTCATGGCGCCCGGGCGATCGCGGCTCCCGGCTGCTTCGCCACGGCGGCGCAGCTCGCGCTCTTTCCACTCGCCCGCGCGGGTCTCGACATTACGCCCGCGCTCTTCGCCGTGACCGGCTCCAGCGGCGCCGGCGTGCAGCCTCGGGCCACGACCCACCATCCGATGCGGGCCCACAATCTCTTCGCGTACTCCGTGTTGGGTCATCGTCACGAGGCGGAGGTGCTTCAGGGCTGGCGCGAGTGGAGCGGTCGCGCCGACGCTACCCTGCGGCTGATGACCCACTCGGGGCCGTTCGTCCGGGGGATTTACCTCACTCTGCACGCCTATCTCCCGGGGAACCGGGCGTTCGGCGCGGTTGACCCGGGCACCGCGGTCTCCGGGTGGTATCGCGACGCCTACCACGGCCGTCCGTTCGTCCGGATGCTCGACGCGCCCCCCGAGCTGACTCACGCCGTCGGCACCAACTACGCGCTGCTGCACGCCGTGGCGAGCGCCGACGGATGCGAGGTGCAGGTGATGGTCGCGATCGACAACCTGGTGAAAGGGGCCGGCGGTCAGGCGATTCAGGCGATGAACCTGGCACTGGGGCTGGAGGAGACGGCGGGGTTGCGTGGTGGAGGGATGTTCCCGTGCTGACAACAGCCGCTGGGCAGGTGGGCAGGGGGGCAGGAGGGCAGACGGTGGGGTCGGCGCTCCTGCCGGTCTATCCGCCCTTCCCCGTCCGTCCCGTGCGTGGGTACGGTTCCTGGCTGGTGGACGATGAAGGTCACCAGTGGCTCGACGCCTATGGCGGGCACGCGGTGGCCTCCACCGGGCACAGCCATCCCGACGTCGTTCACGCAATCGCGGTGCAGGCGGAGCGGTTGTTGTTCTACTCCAGCGCCGTTCCTCATCACCTGCGCGAAGAGTTGGCCGAGCGGCTGGCCGCGCTCTGCCCCGAGCCGCTGGGCCGGGTCTTCTTCTGCAACTCCGGCGCCGAGGCCAACGAAAACGCGCTGCACCTCGCGCGGAAGCACACCGGACGGCAGAGCATCGTGTCGGTCGCGGGGGGATGGCACGGACGCACGGTGGCGACCCTCGCGGTAACCGATGGAGCGCGCTACGAGGATGGCGCCCGCCGTGCGGGCATGCCGCTCTCGGTGAAGGTGCCTTTCGATGACGTCGCCGCGGTCGATGCCGCGGTGAATCAGTCCGTCGCCGCGCTCATCGTGGAGCCGGTGCAGGGGCTCGCCGGGGCCCGGGACTGCGCGCCCGAGTTCCTCCGGGCCGCCCGCCGGATCTGCGATGCCCGCGGGAGTGCTCTCATCTTCGACGAGGTGCAGTGCGGCGTGGGCCGCTGCGGCGCCTTCAGCGCGGCTGAGGCCTACGGGGTCACCCCGGACATACTCACCTTCGCCAAGGGGCTCGCCGCCGGGCTGCCGATCGGCGCGGTCGTGGCGACACCCGCCATCACCGCGTGTCTTTCGGTGGGAGACCTGGGCAGCACCTTCGGCGGCGGACCACTCGTCGCCGCCGCCGCGCTCGCCAACATCGGAGTGATCGAGCGCGAGGAATTGATCGCGAACGCGATCCGGGTGGGTGACTATCTTGTCCGTGGCGCGCGCGCTCTCGGCATCGTCCGGGTAAGCGGCCGTGGCCTGCTCCTCGGCCTGCACCTGGGCCGCCCCGCGGGTGAGGTCCAGCGCGCGCTCTTCGATCGGCGGATCCTGACCGGCACCGCTTCGGATCCGCAGGTGCTCCGGCTGCTGCCCCCGCTGTCGTTCTCGCTCCGCGAGGCCGATCTCCTGCTCGCGGGGCTCAAGGAGGTGCTAGCGTGACCAAGCGCGACTTTCTCGCCCTGGAGGACTGGGGAAGCGACCAGGTGGAGGAGTTGCTCCAGCTCGCGGCCCGGGTCAAGCGAGGAGAGATCAGCGGCGGACTGGAGCGCAAGGTGCTGGCGATGGTGTTCCTGGATCCGAGCCTCCGCACCCGCGCCAGTTTCGAGGCGGCGATGTTCCTCCACGGCGGGCACGCGGTGGTGCTCGAGCCGGGGAAGGGAAGCTGG
The DNA here is from genome assembly GCA_013813145.1 of Gemmatimonadales bacterium. Lineage (GTDB taxonomy): Bacteria > Gemmatimonadota > Gemmatimonadetes > Gemmatimonadales > GWC2-71-9 > CAVVWJ01. The sequence continues at coordinate 4,895 of JACCSE010000246.1, read as the reverse complement.
TCGCTGGAGACCGAACCCGGCGCCGTGATGGATGGCGATCGGGTCGAGCACCTCGTCGAGGCCGCGCGGGTCCTCGGCCGCTACGCCGACGGGCTCGGCATCCGTGCCTTTCCCCGGGGGAACGACTGGGTTGTCGCGCGCCGCGACGCCATCGTGCGCGACTTCGCCCGCCACTCGGAGAAGCCGGTCATCAACCTGGAGTCCGCCCGCCGGCATCCCTGCCAGGCGCTGGCGGACGCGATGACCCTGCGGGAGAAGCTGGGAGAGACCGCCGGCAAGCGGTTCGTGCTCACCTGGGCCTGGCATCCCAAGGCGCTTCCGACCGCCGTCCCGGCGAGCGCCGCCCTCGCCGCCGCCCGGCTCGGCATGGAGATCGTGATCGCGCGGCCCGAGGGATACGAGCTGGATCCGGAGGACACGGCGCTCATCCGCCGCATCGCGCAGCAGGCCGGCGGCGAGTTCGTCCACATCATCGACGACCCCGACGAGGCGCTGGTCGGCGCCGACGCGGTCTACGTGAAGTCGTGGGGCTCGGTCAAGCTCTATGGCCGCCCCGAAGAGGAGGCGGCGCAGCGCTCCGGGCTCCGCGACTGGCGCCTCACCCCCAGCCGCCTCCGCTCCACCCGCGGGAGCCGTGGAATCGTGATGCACTGCCTCCCGGTTCGCCGCAACGTCGAGATCGACGATGCGGTGCTGGACGGCCCCAATTCGGTGGTAGTCGACCAGGCGGAGAACCGGTTGCACGCGCAGCGGGCGTTGTTGCTCGAACTGCTGGGAAGCCCGAGCTGAACGGAAGCGAGATGCGTTGTCACCCTGAGCGAGGCGAAGGGGACATGATCTGAGGCATGGCTCCTTCGCTCCGCTCAGGATGACAAGGATACGGAGAACCATGTGACGCTCGACACCTCGAAGGGCATCGCCGGCCTGAAAGGCGCCCTCCGCTACGTCCGCGCCTATCGCGACCAGGTCTTCGTGGTCAAGCTCGGCGGGGACGTCGTGGGCGAGCCGGAGGTGCTGGAGAAGGTCACCGCGCAGCTCGCCCTGCTCTCCTCGCTCAGCATTCGCCTCGTGGTGGTGCATGGGGGCGGGCCGCAGGCTTCGGCGTTGAGCCGGCGGCTCGGCGTCGAGCCGAAGATGGTGGCGGGGCGCCGGGTCACCGACGATGCGGCGCTCGAGGTGGTCAAGATGGTCTATGCCGGCCAGCTCAACACCGACCTCCTCGCCGCGTTGCGGGCGCACCGGGTGCAGGCGGTCGGACTGAGCGGGGTGGACGCCGAGCTGATCGCGGCCCATCGCCGCCCGCCGATGCAGGTGGTGGAGGATGGCGGCGAGACCGTCCGAGTGGACTACGGGCACGTGGGCGACGTGGACCGGGTGGACCCCCGCATCCTCCTCACTCTCATGGAGGCGCGCTTCATGCCGGTCGTAGCCAGCCTGGCGGGCGGCGACGATGGTGAGATCTACAACGTGAACGCCGACACCGTGGCCGAGTCGCTCGCGGTGGCGCTCCGGGCGCAGAAGCTCATCTTCCTCACCGGTGCCCCCGGCGTGCTGCGCGACCGGAACGACCCCACCACGCTCGTCACCTTCGCCGACCCCGACGACCTCGCCGGGCTCATGGCCAGCGGCGTGCTTGCGGGCGGGATGCGACCCAAGGTGGAGGCCTGCATTCGGGCGGCAACCGGTGGGGTGGAGCGAACTCACATCATCGATGGTCGCGCTCCCGACGCGCTCCTGCTCGAGGTCTTCACCGGCGCCGGCTGCGGCACCATGATCGTCGGCCGCAAGGAGAAGGCGACGTACCTGGGGGTAGACCTTGCCGGGTGAGCTGGAGCTGCTCGAGCGCCTGGTGTCCACTCCTTCCGTGAGCGGCAACGAGGCGGCGGTCGCTGCCCTGGCCGAAGAGACCGCCCGGAGCTGGGGCGTGGAGACCGTGCGCGACGACACTTCGGTACGGCTGGAAGTGCGGGGACGGGACCCCGGAGCCACGGTGGCGTTGGTCTCCCACCTCGACGTGGTGCCGCCGGGTGCGGGCTGGACCCGCGATCCTTTCGCGCCGGTGGTGGACGGCACCCGGCTGTACGGCCGAGGCTCGGGCGATGCCAAGGCGTCAGTGGCGGCGATGATGTACGCCGCCCGGGACGTGGTCGATACCGGCGGGCTCGACGCCGGCCGGCTGCTCGTCATCCTGGGATACGGCGAGGAGACCAAGCACAGCACGATGGACCGCGCCGTCGAGGCCGCCGGCGGGATCGACGCCGCGGTCGTCGGCGAGCCGACCAACCTCGACGTCGCCACCGCGCAGCGCGGGCTGATGATGGTGGATCTCGTGGCCGAAGGTGACCAGCGGCACGCGGGCTACGCCTCGGCCGACGGCGAATTTCGCAACGCCGCCCTGCTCCTTGCCCGCGACCTGCTGGAGCTCGACCACCTGTTCGACGGGCGGAGCCATCCCGTGCTCGGCAAGACCACGGCGACACCGACGATGCTCGAGGCGGGAGTCGGGCGGAACGTCACGCCACCGGTGGCCAGGGCCGTGCTCGACGTCCGCAGCACTCCCGACTGGACCCACGAGGAGATCGCCCAGGTGCTCCAGCACTCGCTGGCATCGAGCGTCGTCATTACTTCGCGGCGCCTGGTGCCTTGTGAGACGCCGGCAGGATCCCGCCTGCTGAAGGCGGCACTCCGGGTTCGCCCCGAGGCCCGGGTCTTCGGTAGCCCGACCTGCTCCGACTGGGTTTCCCTTCGCCAGGCGGACACGATCAAGTGCGGCCCCGGCACCAGCCGCCGGTCGCACACGCCCGACGAATACGTGGACCTTCCCGAAGTAAGCGCGGCGCGGCGCTTCTACGCCGATCTGGTCCGCGCGTATCTCGCGAGCGCTGTCATCCTGAGCGAAGCGAAGGGGGCATGACCGTGATCATGCCCCCTTCGCTCCGCTCAGGGTGACGACGCAGCATCCGTGTCGCCCCATGCCACGCTCTGGGGGACCGGTGCCGGAGTCGACCGGCGCCTCCTCGAGTACACCACGGCGGAGGACCGGCCCTGGGACGCCCGGCTGCTTCGCTGGGACGTGCTCGGCAGCCTGGGCCATATCGAAGGCTTGCGGGCCGCCGGCCTCCTCACCGCCCGCGACCATGCCAGGCTCCGCAGGGGCCTCAGGCTGGCGCTCAAGTCGGTTGACACAGGGCGGCTAGACGTCCGGCCGGCGCAGGAGGACGTGCACAGCGCGGTCGAGGACTGGCTCACCCGCCGCTATCCCGGGAGCGGCGAGCGGCTCCATACCGGACGCTCGCGCAACGACCAGGTGGCCTGCGACCTCCGACTCTACCTGAAAGACCGCCTGCTGCACCTCCACGCTGGAGCCCTGTCCCTGATCGAGGCGCTGCTGGATTTCGCCGGCCGGCACCGCGCGGTGCTGTGGCCCGGCTACACCCACCAGCGGCGGGCGATGCCGTCCTCGATCGGGCTGTGGGCCGGAGCGTACGCCGAGGGACTGCTCGACACGGTCGAGGGGCTCGACGCGCTGTGGGTGCAGGTGGACCGCTCTCCGTTGGGAAGCGCGGCGGGCTACGGCGTTCCCCTCCCGCTCCGGCGGGAGACCACGGCGCGTGCGCTCGGCTTCCGCGGCCTCGACCGGAACGTCGCCACGGTACAGGGCGGCCGCGGCAAGCTGGAGGCCGCGGCCCTGTTCTGGTGCACCCAGGTGGCGCACGATCTGGCCCGGCTCTCTCAGGACGTCATTCTGTACAGCGCGGAAGAGTTCGGCTATCTCATCCTGCCGGCCGAGTTGGCGACCGGGAGCAGCATCATGCCCCACAAGCGGAACCCCGACCTCTTCGAGCTCACCCGGGGGCGGGCGGGCGCCGTCGAAGCCGATCTGGTCGCCGTGCTCCAGATCAAGGGCCGGCTGCCGAGCGGCTACCACCGGGACTTCCAGCTCCTCAAGGAGCCGCTGATGCGCGGGGTCGAGCGCACCGCGGGAATGCTCGAAGCGCTGGCCGGCGCCGTGCCGAGACTCGGGCTCGACCGGGCCCGCTGCGCCGCGGCGCTCGCGGGCGGCGCGCTCGCCACCGACGAGGTGATGCGCCGGGTGGAGGGAGGTCGGCCGTTCCGCCTCGCCTACCGGGAGGTGAAGGAGGCGCTGGCGCGGGAAGAGTTGTTCGCGGCGCCATCGCCCGCGAGGCTCGTGGCCCGCCGGCGCTCCACCGGCGGACTGGGCGATCTCGGGCTGGCCGAGGCAAGAACCCGACTCCGCAGGGCCCGAGCGTGGGGCGGCCGTCAGCGTCGGCGCTTCGACGCGGCGATGGGGAGGCTGGCCGGCCGATGACCGCCGACCGGCGCAAGCGTCACCTCAAGATCCTCGAGCTCATCTCCACCCGCGCGATCCGGACCCAGGAGGAGCTGGCCGAAGCGCTGGCGGCGGAGGGATGGGAGGTGACGCAGTCGTCAGTGAGCCGCGATATCGCGGCGCTCAGGCTGGTGAAGGCGGACGGCACCTACCGCCGCCCGCTTCCCGGAGCCGCCGTGGCGGACCCGGACGAGCGGCGCATCGCTGAGGGAGTGTTGACGGCTGAGCCGGCCGGCGGGTCACTCGTCGTGGTGCACACGCCGCCGGGCGAGGCCAATCGCGTGGCCGTGGCCCTGGATCGTCTCGCCTGGCCCGACGTGGTGGGCACCATTGCCGGAGACGACACGATCTTCCTGGCCGTCAAAGACGAACCGGCGCAGCGCCGCGTGTTGCGGCGGATGCGCCGGTTGGCCTCGGGGTAAGCCCCGCGATCAGAAGGTTGGGCTAATCGTCACCGTACCACCAAAGTTGCCCTCGTCCGGCGACAGTGGCAGGAAGATCCCGTAGCATACCACGGGGTCTTCAGGATCTTCGGGGTCGTCAC
>JACCSE010000228.1 GCA_013813145.1 Gemmatimonadales bacterium | reverse complement strand
CAACGGCTCGACCAGGCCGAAGTTGGCGTTCATCGGCTGGAAATGGCGGGGGTCGGCGTCGCCGAGGTAGCGGTAGAGGGCGCCGAGCATTGTCGTCGGCGGTGGGATCGCGATGGGGCGGCCGTCGAGGCGGCGGGCGAGGTTGATGCCGGCGAGGAGACCGGTGCCCAGCGATTCGGTGTAGCCCTCGACCCCGGTGAGCTGGCCGGCGAAGAAGAGCCGATCGTCGTCCCTCGCGGTGAGGCCGGGTCCGAGGCTCGCCGGGCTGTTGAGGTAGGAGTTGCGGTGGATGCTGCCGAACCGGAGGAACTCCGCCGCCTCCAGCCCAGGAATCGAGCGGAACACCCGCTGCTGCTCCGGGATCCGCAGACGAGTCTGGAAACCCACCAGATTCCACATCTGCCCCGCCCGGTCCTCCCGACGGAGCTGCACCACCGCGTGTGGCTCCCGCCCGGTGCGCGGATCGGGGAGGCCGACCGGCTTCATCGGCCCGAACCGGAGCGTCTCTCGCCCGCGCCGGGCCATCTCCTCCACCGGCAGGCATCCCTCGAAATAGGGCACGGCGTCGAAGTCGTGCCCCGCATGCTGATCGGCCGCGACGAGGTCATCGATGAAACGTTCGTACCCCGAGCCGTCCAGCGGCGCGTTGAGGTAGTCGTCGCCCCCGCCCTTCCCATAGCGCGAGAGTGCGTAGAGCCGCCCATGGTCCAGCGAGTCGTCGGCCACGACCGGGGCGATCGCGTCGTAGAACGCGAGCGCTGACGATCCCAGGCGGGCGCCGATCGCTGCGGCCAGCCGCTCCGACGTGAGCGGGCCCGTCGCCACGACGCCGGGCGACGGCAGCTCGGCCACCTCCTCCCGGAGGACGGTGATGCCGGGATGGCCGGTGATCCGCTCGTGCACCGCACGGGAGAACAGCTCGCGGTCCACCGCCAGCGCCGTTCCGCCCGGTACCCGCGCCTGGTCGGCGCAGGGAAGCAGCAGGCTGCCCAGGGCGCGCAGCTCGCCCTTGAGCAGGCCGTGCGCGTTGCTGAGATCGACCGATTTGAAGGAGTTGCTGCAGACCAGTTCGGCCAGGCGGTCGGACTGGTGTGCCGGGGTCTTCACCGCCGGACGCATCTCGTAGAGGGTTACCCGGACCCCGCGCTCGGCAAGCGCCCAGGCCGCCTCCGAGCCGGCGAGACCTCCGCCGACGACGGTGGCGTTCACGCCAGCGCCACCTCCTCCGGTTCGGCGAGAACGATCTTGTGCTTGCACTTGAGGCAGGTGCGAGTCTCCCCTTCCGCCTTGCTCATCTTCTTTTCCATGCCCACCCAGCCGCATTCGGGACAGGTTTCGGCCACCGGCTTGTTCCAGGTAGAGAAATCGCAGGCTGGATAGCGCACGCAGCCCCAGAACGACTTGCCCCGCTTGGTACGCCGCTCCGCCAGATCGCCCTCGATGCACTTGGGGCATTTGATCCCCAGCGGGATGGCTCGGGTTCCTTTGCAGTTGGGATAGGTGGTGCAGGCCAGGAACTCGCCGAATCGCCCGGTCTTGATCACCATGGGCGAGTTGCAGAGGTGGCACTTCTCGTCGGTGGGCCGGTCGGGCGCCCTGGCCTTCTTGAGCGACTTCACGTAGTCGCAGGTGTCCTTGTACTTGACGCACGCGAGATAGGGGCCGAAGCGCCCGGTCTTGAGCTCGATCGGCGAGCCGCACTTGGGGCACCGCTCCTTGGCGATGTCCTCGGCCGAGATCCCGTGCGCGTCGGCGACCAGCGCGTTCATGTCCACCGCGGCCAGGGCCTTGGTGAACGGAGCGTAGAAGTCCTGGAGCACGCGCTGCCAGCCGAGCGCTCCCTCCTCCACCCGGTCGAGCTCGTTCTCCATGTCGGAGGTGAACTCGACGTTGAAGATCTCGGGAAATTTGCCGACCATGATCTTCTCGACCATCTCGCCCAGCTCGGTGGGGAAGAATCGGCGCTGCTCCACCTTGACGTATTCCCGCGCCGCCAATGTGGAGATGATGGCGCTGTAGGTGGACGGCCGGCCGATGCCGAGGCGCTCCAGCTCCTTGACCAGGCTGGCCTCGGAGTAGCGGGGGGGCGGCTCGGTGAAGTGCTGCGACGGAGTGATCTCCCGCACCTCTACCCGGTCCCCTTGAGCGAGCGGCGGAATGGGCGCGAGATCCTCGACGCCGCGGCCCTCCTCGGTCTCCCGCCCCTCGGTGTAGAGCACGTGAAACCCGTCGAAGATCATCACCGACCCGGTGGCGCGGAACAGGTAGCGGCCCAGATCGAACTCGACCACCGTCATGTCGTAGACCGCCGGCATCACCTGGGAGGCCACGAAGCGCTGCCAGATGAGCTGGTACAGCCGGAACTGGTCGGGCTCCAGGTAGCGCTGAACGTCCTCCGGGCGGCGGCTCACGTCGGTGGGCCGGATGGCCTCGTGGGCGTCCTGTACCCGGGCGTTCTTCCCGGCCTTGTAGACCACCGGCGCCTCGGGGAGGTAGGGCTTCCCGTAGTGGCTCCCGATCAGCTCGCGGGCGGAGGCGACCGCCTGTTCCGAAACTCGGACGGAGTCGGTCCGCATATAAGTGATGAGCCCGGTGGGCCCATCCTCACCCACGTCCATTCCTTCATAGAGATCCTGCGCGGCCCGCATGGTGCGCCGGCCGGAGAAGCTCAGCTTCTTGGCCGCTTCCTGCTGGAGCGTGCTGGTGGTGAAGGGGGCGGACGGCCGCTTCCTGCGCTGCCGTTTCTCGACCTTGGAGACGACGAACGGCACCTCTCGCACCGCGTCCACCACCGCCCGCGCGTCGGCCTCGGTGTGGAGCTGGGGCTTGTGGCCGTCCACCTTGGCGAGTGAGGCCTCGAAGGTCTGTCCGTTCTTGGCGCAGAGCGCTTCAACCGTCCAATACTCCTGCGGCTTGAACCCGCGGATCTCCCGCTCGCGCTCCACCAGGAGCCGGAGGGCGACGGTCTGTACCCTGCCCGCCGACAGGCCGGTCTTGATGGTACGCCAGAGAATCGGGCTGGCCTTGTAGCCGACCAGCCGGTCGAGAATGCGGCGGGCCTGCTGCGCGTTGACCTTACGCTCGTCGATTTGACCCGGGGCCCGCATGGCGGCGAGTACCGCGTCGCGAGTGATCTCCTCGAAGAGGACCCGGTGGGTCGGCACCCCGGTGGCGATCTGGTCGGCGACGTGCCACGCGATCGCCTCGCCCTCCCGGTCGGGGTCGGTGGCGAGATAGATCTCGCGGGCGTTCTTGGCGGCCTTCTTGAGGTCCGCGAGGGTCTTGGTTTTGCCCTTGATGGTGACGTACTTCGGCTCGAACCCCCGCTCGACGTCCACCCCGAGCTCCCGGGTGGGAAGGTCGCGCAGGTGGCCTACGGTTGCCTTTACGTCGTACCCGGAGCCCAGGTACTTGCCGATGGTCTTGGCCTTGGTGGGCGATTCGACGATGACGAGCGCGCTGCCGCGGCCGCTCTTGGCGGGCTTGGCCGCCGTGGGCTTCTTTGCCGGCGCCTTCTCGGCAGGGCTCTTTTTTACCGTTCGTTTGGTTCGGGTCGCCATGGGCTCAGTGTAACCGCTCGGGTCACCAGCTGCTCAAATTGGGGAGTGGCAAGAAACCAGCGCCGCCCATCGAAAGCAAGGCGGCGCGGCGTAAGCTTAATTAATATAACCGGTTGGGCGGTTCAGACCCACACCCTCGACTCCCTCACCACCCACCGTGCCGCCGGCCCAACTGGACCACTTCGGCGGCCACGGCTTCCGCCGGTCTGGTGCCGGCCTCCACCACATAATCAGCCAGGCGGTAGTAGGGTTCCCGCACCTCCAGCAGTGACCCCATCTGCCTGACCGGATCCCCGCCCGCCACGAGGGGACGCACCTCGCCCTGTTCCGTGCGACCGACCGCGACCTTGGGGGGGCAATTGAGGTAGATGAGGAGGCCGTCGGTTTGGGCACTCGTCACTTCGCCGGGCTGGGCGGCCCATCCGCCCCCGGGGACGATGACGCAGGCCTCCCGCGCCCGCGCCGTCCTGACCGCGTCCCGCTCCATCTGACGGAACTTGACCTCGCCGACCATCCCGAAGATCTGCGCGACCGGCATCCCCATCTCCCTGACCAGCAGCAGGTCGACGTCGATCAGCGGCGCACCGAGCGCCTCGGCGACCAGCCGGCCGACCGTGGTTTTTCCCGCGCCCGGCAGCCCGACCAGCACCAGGTGGCGGGGCATCAGTCCTCCGGCCCGCCCCGGCGCGCCGCCCAGCGGGATCCGAGCGAGGCCACGTAGCCGTCGTAGTTCCGCCGCATCTCACCCAGCGAGTCGCCTCCGAACTTCTCCAGCATCGCGTCGCCCAGTACCAGCGCAACCAACGCTTCGGCGATGACCCCCATGGCCGGGACCGCCGTGACGTCGGACCGCTCGCTCTGGGCGTTGGCCGGGAGGCCACTGGCCAGGTCCACCGTGGGGAGCGGAGACATGAGAGTCGAGATCGGCTTCATGGCCACCCGGGCGACGACCGGCTCACCCGTGGTGATCCCGCCTTCCAGCCCGCCGGCGTTGTTGGACCGGCGGCGAAAGCCCCCGCGGAGGTCCCCGGCAATCGGCGGCAACGCGTCGCCCCTCGGTTCTATCGGATCGTGCACCGCCGACCCGAGGCGGCGGGCGGCCTGGAATCCGAGTCCGATCTCCACGCCCTTGACGGCCGGTATGGACATCAGCATGCCGGCCAGCCGGCCGTCGAGCTTACGATCCCAGCTCACATGGCTGCCGAGGCCAACCACGACGCCGCGGGCCACCACCTCCACCTCGCCGCCGAGGGTGTCGCCCGCCCGCTTGGCTTCGTCGATCCGGCGGATGATCTCGGACTCGACCGCCGGGTCGAGCACCCGGACCTCAGAGCGGTCGGCCGCGTCGTTGAGCGGCACCGGGAGTTCGGCCGGCGGGGCGGCGGCGATGCCGCCCAGCGACACCACGTGGCTCCCCACTTCTACCCCGAACTCGGCGAGCAGCCGCCGGGCGAGAGCGCCGGCGGCGACGCGGGCGGTGGTCTCGCGGGCGCTGGCGCGCTCGAGGATGTCGCGGGCGTCGAGCCGGTCGTACTTGAGCACGCCAGCGAGGTCGGCATGGCCGGGCCGGGGACGCGACACGCGGCGCCGCCGGAGCTCGCCCGGCTCGGCCGCCTCGTGCGCCATCACGTCTTCCCAGTTGCTCCAGTCGCGGTTGGAGATGAGCATCGCCACCGGGGAGCCGAGGGTCTCCCCCGCCCTCACGCCGGCGAGCCACTCGATCCGGTCGCGCTCGATCTTCATCCGCGCGCCCCGGCCATATCCCTGCATCCGCCGGGCGAGGTCGCGATCCACCCACTGGGCCGAGATCGGGAGACCGGCGGGAAGCCCCTCGACGGTCGTCACCAGCGCGCGACCGTGCGATTCACCCGCGGTACTGAAACGGAGGTGCATGGGGCCTCGGCGGCGGTACGGCGGTATGGCGGAACGGCGGAAGGTACAAAGACGGGACGGCGAAACGATACCCCGTTCCGCCGTTCAGTCCTACCGCCGTACCGCCGTACCGCCTA
>JACCSE010000226.1 GCA_013813145.1 Gemmatimonadales bacterium | reverse complement strand
GCCAGGATGTGGACCTCGCTCACCTCGCCCAGCGGGGTGGTCACCACCCGCGCCGAGAGGATGCCCTCCAGGCTGGTCAGCAAGTTTTCCGCCCGACGCACTCCCCAGGGATCGGGTATGGCTTCATTGCCGCCGGACGGGCGTCCCGCGATCCCACTCGCAGGCTGCCCCGGTACGCCGAATGGTCCGCTGGATCTAGCACTGAATCCGGTCACTGGTTAAGCCTTTCCCCCGCATAGTCCCGGGCGACCCCTCCTGCCCCGCCGCCCCCGTTGTGCCACTGCCCCCTTGCCCCCCTGAGATCATGCCACCGCGTTCCGTCCGGCCGCCTTGGCCCGGTACAGCGCCCGGTCGGCCGCAACGAGGAGATCGCTCTCCGAAGGCTGCCGCGGGTCGAACTCCGCCAGCCCGATGCTCACGGTGACCAGGCCGGCCGGGTACCCCAGCCGGCGGCCCACTCCCTCGATGCCCGCGCGCAGGGCCTCGCCCACCCGGGCCCCACCCTGCAGGTCGGTCCGGGTGAGGATGACCACGAACTCGTCGCCGCCGTAGCGGGCCGCGACGTCCGAGGCGCGCACCGCGTTGCGGACCTCGCCGGCCACGGCCCGGAGGACGTCGTTCCCCGCCTCGTGGCCGAATTGATCGTTGACTTCCTTGAAGCGGTCGAGGTCGAGGAAGAGGACCGCGAAGCCTTCGTTGCTCCGCTTGCTCCGCTCCACCTCGAACGCCAGCCGGTCTCGCAGGACCCGGTAGGTCGAGAGGCCGGTCATGGTGTCCACCGCCGCTGCGCGGTGGGCCTCCTCCGCCCGCCGCTCCTGGTACGGAGCGCACTGGCGCATGGAGGCCCGGCCCAGCGCCGCGGCCTCGGCGAAGCGGGCGCAGGTCTCGAAGCCGCACGCCCGACAGTCCCAGGGGCGGCCGTTGGGGCCTCGGCCGATCTGTTCCAGGACGGCGGCCACCGCCTCGGCGTCGGCCCGGAGCGGCCTGGCCTTGAAGGCGAAGGTGGCCCCGATGCTCGCCACTACCCCCGAGTCCACCACCGGCTGCCGGCTCCGAGGAGCCTCGACCGATGCCAGCAGCTCCCGCCGCCAGTAGAGCTTTTCCCGCGGCCCCGAGAGCGGGTGATCCAGCGGCCCCTCGGTGGAGAGGATGTCCACGAAGCCGAGATCGAACCGATCCACGGCTACCGCGCGGGCCACCGCGGGCAGGGCATCGAGCCCCCGGATCTTGCGGAACCGGCGGCTGGAGTACTTGGACTCGTCGAGCAGCGCCAGCGGAAGCCCGCCCGCGGCACTCAGGTGCCGCCGCCGCTCCTCCGGCACCCGCTCGAAGAAGACCGGCTGATCCACCGCCGCGACGCCGCGGATCTGGAAGATGCGCTCCAGGTCGCCGAAGGTGATCGCCGCATCCAGATCGGAGCCCGTGACCGGCGGGCAGGTGCCGGCGTACACGATCTGAAGATCCGGGCCGTACTGAGCCCGGAGATAGCGCGCCTCCGCCACCGGCGGCAGGGTCACCGGCGCGAGATAGGGCACCAGCTCCGGGTAGTGGGCCCGGACCGTCTCCACCACCACCGGGTCGGTGGAGCGGATCATGGTGCCCCAGGGCTCCTCCTCCCACAGCTTCAGGTACTCCGCCGCGACCAGCTCGTCGCCGATCACCCCCCGGGTGACGGCCCGGAAGCCGGCGGCGTAGCAGGCGTTGATGAGCTGTTCGGGAGTGGCGGGATAGAAGTGGGCCACCGACTCCGGACTCAGGATGAGTACCCCGTCACCCTCGGACGCGATGGCCAGCGCCTTGCCGATTTCGCCGTTGACCTTGACCGCGCCGTGCGGACAGGCCGGCAGGCACTGGCCGCAACGAATGCACGCCTCGTCCACGATCTGGAGGAGGAGGGGCTCGTCTCCGGCTACGGCGACGGCGTCGGTCGGACAGACCCGAACGCAGGCCAAGCACGCGACACAGAGCTCAGCGTCGATGACGAAATTCAATGAACTGGGTCCAGTAGAGTCAGGGGGGACAACCGTAATTTGACGGCCAGTTTAGCACGTGTCAATAGGCATCCTGACTGCAAACTTATGATACAGTAAGACTTAGGCGCATGAGGATGGGGGCCTCAATGAGCTAAATCATTCCAGGTGATAGGTTTTGATCTTGCGATACAGGGTCCGCTCCCCGATTCCCAGCACTTCGGCGGCGCGGCGGCGGTTGCCCCGGTGCTCGCCTAGCGCAGCCTCGATCGCCGCCTTCTCCACCTCGGCCATCGTCATGCCCGAACGGTAGATGACCGTCCGATCCCCGTCGCCGTCCCCGTCGGGCTCCGGCAGGATGTCGGCCACCGAGGCGTGATCCGACAGCTCGATGACCTGCACCCGCTGCGGGTGACCGTCGAGCCGGCGCCGCAACTCCTCCACCTGGAGCTTGAGCTCGACCAGGCTCCGGAGGATGAACTCGAATTCCTGCCCCCCTGGCCCGCTGCCCGGCTGCCCCACCGTGGCCAGCCGAACCGGAAGGAACGATCCCGGCCCCTCGAAGATATCGGGCGGGATGTCGCTCGCCCGGATCTCGCTCCCCGGGGCCAGGACCACCATGGATTCGATCAGGTTGCGGAGCTGGCGCACGTTCCCCGGCCAGGGGGCGCCCACCAGCCGCTGCATCGCCTCCGGGGTGATACCCCGGAAGGTGCGATCCTGAGCCCGGGCGAACTCGCGGATGAACCGGCGGACCAGGATCGGGATGTCCTCCCGCCGCTCCCGCAGCGGGGCGAGGTAGATGTTGAGGACGTTGAGCCGATAGTACAGGTCGTCGCGGAATTCGCCCAGCGCTACCGCCTCGCGCAGCGCGCGGTTGGTTGCCGCGATGATGCGCACGTCCACTTTGATGGGCTGGGTGCCGCCTACCCGGAAGAAGGTACGGCTCTCCAGGACTCGGAGGAGCTTGGCCTGCGTCGCCGTCGTAGTCTCCCCGATCTCGTCGAGGAAGATGGTGCCGGTGTCGGCCAGCTCGAACCGCCCCAGCCGCCGCTCCGCGGCGCCGGTGAAGGCGCCCTTTTCGTGGCCGAACAGCTCCGACTCCAGCAGCGTCTCCGGCAGCGCCGCGCAGTTGACCGTGATGAAGGGACGGCCCCGGCGCGGCGAGAGGTCGTGGATCGCCTTGGCGACCAGCTCCTTTCCGGTGCCGCTCTCGCCCTGCACCAGCACCGTGCTGGAGACCGGCGCCATCTGCTCGATCTTGACCAGCACCTCCTGGATCGCCGCGCTCTCGCCGATGATCCCGGTGCGCTCCTGAAGCCGGCGCCGCTCGATCAGCCGGCGCGCGGTCTCCACCACTTCGTCCTGCCGAGCCGGCTTCATCATCGTCTCGGTGACGCCCAGCCGGCCCACCCGCTCGGCGCGCTCCGAGTCGGTGGGCTCCAGCAGCGCGAGGGTGGAGATCTCGGCGTCGCGGGCTAGCCCGGCGAGCTGGAGGGCGTGGGATTCGTGGACCGCGCCGGTGAGGATGACGAGGTCGGGGTTCTCCCGCCGGACCGAGCCGCGGGCGTCGTCGAGCGAGGAGAACATGGCGGTGGAGAACCCGGCGCCCTCCAGTGCGGCATTGAGGGGGACTGCAGTTTCGAGGTCGTCCATGGTGATCAGGATCTGGGATGCCATGGGGAGAAAGCTAATTGATGGGCGCGCGGTGAACGTCGGGGCTTTGCGAAACAGGCGTTTATCCGGGCAGCAGCAGGGGCAGAGCGCGATGCACGGCCGCACGATAGCTCATCCGTCATGCCCCGTCTTGTCCCCCCGCACCAACTCCACCGCATGCTCCACCAGACCTTCCAGCACCGCCAGCCCATCGCGCA
>JACCSE010000211.1 GCA_013813145.1 Gemmatimonadales bacterium | reverse complement strand
GGCAGGGGTCGTGCTCGGCTTCCTCGCGGGCCTCACCTCAGCGAAGTACGCCTGGGTGCCGGGAGACGAGCCCGCGAGGTGAATGCGACTGGCTTGCGCCGCCCGTTGACCGCGGCCTTCCTGGAGCTGGCGGCCGGGCGACGGGGTCACTTCCGCCTCGAGTCAGGCCATCACGGCGGGCTCTGGCTCGACCTCGACGCCCTTTTCGCGGACTCGCTGCGAATCGAGCCCTTCGTGGCCGCGCTCACCGACGCGCTTCGCGCATACGACGTGGTCGCGGTGTGCGGACCTTTGCTCGGCGGCGCCTTCCTGGCCCAGCTCGTCGCGCAGGCGCTGCCCGCGGAGTTCTGCTTTACCGAGCGCGAGCCGGCCGCGGCCTCCGAGGAGCTGTACCGGGCTCGTTACCGTCTTCCGTCCGCGTTCGCCGCGCGGATCCGCGGAAAGCGCGTGGCCATCGTAGACGACGTGATGAGCGCGGGTTCGGCGTTGCGGGGGACCTATGCGGCGCTTCGGGCGCACGGCGCCGTGCCGGTAGTGGCGGGAGCGGTGCTGGTGCTGGGCTCCACCGGGTCCGGCTTCTTCGCCCGGGAAGGCATCCCGGTAGAGTCCGTCACCCGCGACGGCTATGACCTGTGGCCCCCAGCCGACTGCCCGCTCTGCGCCGCCGGCGTCCCGCTTCAAGACCCGGCGGGCCCGGCGGTCTAGCGTCCGGTGCCCTGGGGCGAAGGCCTGGGCTCGGGCGACGGAGTACGCACTGGTTCCGGCCGGGGCGACGGGTCCGGCGCCGGCGCGGGGGTCGGCTCCCGGGGCCCGCCGGGATCGCTCGGGTTGGGGTTCGGGGTGGGATGAGGCTCCGGTTGCGGCACGCGAGCCCGTACCGGAGCGGGGGAGACGGCGAGAGTCGTCGGCGGCATTGTTCGATCCCTTGGTTCGAGAGCCTTCCTCCAGCTTCACCCCCAAGCTAACACTCGGTGCGCCGGCCAGAATGCATGTCGCTGCATCGCTTGCCACATGCCAGGGCCGGGGCGACCTTTAGCCTATGGACCCGGAACTTCTCCTCACGGAGCTGCTGGCCGGCAGGACCGCCGCCTTGGCCCGTGCGATTTCGGTAGTCGAGAACGGCCGACCCGGGTTCGAGCGCCTCTTGGCCGGCGTGCATCCCTCCCTCGGTCGCGCCCGCCGCGTCGGCATCACCGGCCCGCCGGGCGCCGGCAAATCGACCCTGGTGGAACGGCTGGTGGCGGCCTATCGCGGTGCGGGCCTGCGCGTGGCCGTCGTGGCCATAGATCCCACCAGTCCGTTCACCGGCGGCGCCCTGCTCGGCGACCGCATCCGCATGGAATCCATCGCCCTCGACCAAGGGGTCTACATCCGCAGCATGGCCAGCCGAGGGTCGCTCGGCGGGCTCGCCACCACCACCCGCGAAGTCTGCGACCTGCTCGACGCCGCCGGGTTCGATCGTATCCTGGTGGAGACTGTCGGCGTCGGCCAGTCGGAGCTGGACGTCGCCCGCATGGCCGATACGACGGTGCTCGTGCTCGTTCCCGAGTCGGGCGACGGGATCCAGACCCTCAAGTCCGGCGTCATGGAAGCCGCGGATCTCTTCGTCGTCAACAAGAGCGACCGCCCCGGCGGCGACAAGCTGCGCCAGGAGATCGAGGTGACCCTGGGCATTCGGCGGGGCAACGCGTTTCGGAACGTTCCGGCGCATCATGGACAGCGGGGCAGCAGGGCAGGGGGGCGGCGGGGCAGAGCCACGGCGCCCGCCGTGGGGGCGACGCTTGCGTCGCCCTCGGCGAGCGAAGCGCCGCCTGACACCTGGGAGCCTGCTGTATTGCTCGCCACGGCACTCAAAGGCGAGGGGACCGCCGAGCTGGTGGCCGCGCTCGAGCGTCACCACGAATGGCTCGAGCGGAGCGGCATGCTGACCCATCGGCGGCGGGGCAGGCTGCTGGACCGGACCCGCGAAGTGGTGGATCGCCACACCCGCCGCTGGGTATGGGAAGAGACGCGCGCGGAGCAGGTCATCCGCGAGCGGCTCGACGAGGTAGTGGAGGGGCGACTCAGTCCCTACGAGCTGGCCGCCGAGGTGCTGGACGGGCTCAAACAAGGTGAGCGCATATGACCGTGTGGGGAACCGATCTCAACCCCGACGTAGCTGCCCGCCTCGCCCAGCAGGAACGGGAGCTGGAGCGGCTCCGCGCGGAGGTCGCGGCCTGGCGGGCCCACGCCGTCGCCCTGCCGGTCCGCGAAGACGCCGACTTCACCTCGGTGTCGGGCCGCGCCGTGGAACCGGTGTACAGCCCGCTGGACTTGCCGCCGGACCTCCGGTCCGCCCTTGGTCTTCCCGGCGAGTTCCCCTTCACCCGCGGCATCCATCCCACGATGTACCGCGGTCGCCTCTGGACCATGCGGCAGTTCGCCGGTTTCGGTACTGCCGAAGACACCAACGCCCGCTACAAGTTCCTGCTGGAGCGAGGCCAGACCGGACTCTCGGTGGCCTTCGACTTCCCCACACTCATGGGCTACGACTCCGACCACCCCCGCTCGGAAGGCGAAGTCGGCAAGTGCGGCGTGGCGATCTCGAGCCTGGCGGACATGGAGACGCTGTTCGCGGGCATCCCGCTCGACCGGGTCTCCACCTCGATGACGATTAACGGCCCGGCCGCGATGCTGTTCTGCTTCTACGTCGCCGCCGCCGAGCGCCAGGGGGTGCCGATCGCCCAACTCCAGGGCACCATCCAGAACGACATCCTCAAAGAGTACATGGCGCAGCACGCGTGGATCTTTCCCGCCGAGCCGGCACTCAAGGTCATCGTGGATCTGTTTGAATGGGCGGCGGAGCACACCCCCAAGTGGAACACGATCTCGATTTCGGGCTATCACATCCGCGAGGCCGGGTCCACTGCGGCGCAGGAACTCGCCTTCACCCTGGCCAATGGCTTCTGCTACGTCGAGCACGGGCTGGCGCGCGGGCTCGACGTGGACCTGTTCGCGCCCCGGCTCTCCTTCTTCTGGGACGTGCACAACGATTTCTTCGAGGAGAT
>JACCSE010000204.1 GCA_013813145.1 Gemmatimonadales bacterium | reverse complement strand
TCGCGGGCCTCGCGGACGGCTTCGCGGACCAGGTGGACCAGGTGGCGGCCTATTTGCGCGAAGCCGACTTCCAGCGGCTCGCCCGCGACGTGGAAAGCCTCGCCCGGCGGCAGCCCGCGATCGTCTTCGGCGCCGCGTTCGCCATCGGGCTGCTCGGCGCCCGATTCCTCAAGAGTTCCGAGGGCCGTGCGGACCGCTTCGATCGCCATGAGGATGTGGACGAGTACGGCGGGTACGACTCGATCCGGGCCGGCGGTCAGGCCGCGGGGCTCGGGTACGACCGTCCCGACGACTTCGGCTACGACCGCCCCGCCGACCTGGGGTACGATCGCTCCGCCGACATCTCGGCCACGCCGCGAAGCACGAGCGGAGGGTCGAATGCCGGAGCTTAGACAGGAGCGCTCCGTGGGCGAGCTGTTCGGCCAGCTCACCCAGGACCTGGCGCTGCTGGTCCGGCAGGAGGCCCAGCTGGCCAAGACCGAGATGCAGACCAAGGTCTCCCGGGCCACCAGCAACCTGGTTTCCCTGGCGGCCGGCGGCATCGTGGCGCTGATCGGCTCACTCGCAATCACCGCGGCCCTCATTCTGCTGCTGGTGGACCCCGTGGGACTCGAGCCCTGGCTCGCCGCGCTGCTGGTCGGTGCCGTCATGGGAGGAGTGGGGTATTTCATGCTCCAGGGCGGCCTGCGCGACTTGAAGCAGATCGATCCCGCACCAAGACGAACCGTGGATAGCATCAAGGAAGACATCCAGATGGCGAAGGAGCATCGTCCATGAACGAATACGAGCGGCATATGGGAGCGGCGGGCGATCCCGCCGGCAGCGGAAGCGTCCCTGGCTCCGGCGCCAACCGGGAGCGGACTCCCGACGAGATCGAGCGGGAGATCGAGATGACCCGGGAGCGGATGAGCCGGGACATCGATGCCCTGGGCGACAAGCTGAGCCCGCAGAACCTGAAGCGGCAAGCGAAGGAAGCGATCACCGGCAAGGCCCAGGACGTAGTGAACAACGTCGGCGATCAGGCCCGCGATACCGGCAGTCGACTGTTCGATTTCATCCGGGAGAACCCGTTGCCGGTCGCGGCCGTCGGTCTCGGCGCCGTCTGGCTCATTCAGCAGCGGAACCGGAGCGAAATCTCCGGCGACCGGATGGCGCGCTTCGCCTATACCGGCCCCGACCGGCGCGGAACCGGAGTTCGGCAGCGTATCGCCGATCGCGCCGGTGTGGTGCGCGAACGAGTCGGTGAGGCCGCCAGTGGCTTCTCCGAGCGGGCTGGCGAGATGGCCGGCAGCGCCCGCGAGCGGGTGGAAGACCTCGGGACCAGCGCACGGGAGCGGGTGAGCGACTTGGGCTCACGCGCCAGGGAAGGGACCGAGCGCGCCCGCGGCGGACTCGATCGGATGATGGACGAGAACCCGCTGGCAGTCGCAGCGGCCGCCGCCATTCTGGGACTCACCGTCGGCCTGCTGGTACCGGAGACCGAGCGCGAGAACCGGCTGATGGGGGCCACCCGGGATAACCTGGTGGACCGGGCCCAGACCACCGCGCAGCGGGTGAAGGATGCGGCGGTGGAGGCCACGAACGAGGTCCGCGAAGTCGTGCGCGAGGAGGCGGCGTCTCGCACGCCCGAGATCAAATCGACGATCAAGGACGCCGCGGCGGCCGTCGGCGCGCAGGTGAAGGACTCCGCCGGCCGGGTGAAGGAGGAAGCCAAGCAGGCCGCCAAGGAGAAGCAGGGCGGCGGGCGCGGCGTCAACCCGGTGTGAGCCGGTGGTGATCGGCCGGCTGCTCCGCCGCCGGTCCATCCTCTCCGACCGGGAGCAGGAACTCCGCGCCCGGGAAGGGGAACTGCTCGACCGGCTGGCGGCCGCGCTGGAGCGCTTCGGCACCGACGTAGCCGCCACCGATCTCCAGCGATTCAGGGAAGCCCGCGAGCAGCTCAGCGGGCTTTTCCTGCTGGTGATCGCTGGAGAGTTCAACTCCGGGAAGTCCAGCTTCATCAACGCGCTGCTCGGCGAGCGCGTACTGCCCGAGGGCGTCACTCCCACTACCGACCGCATCAACCTGTTGCGTCATGGCCCCACGGTCTCGGAACAGCCGCTGGAGACGTTCCTGCTGGAGCGGACCCACCCGGCCGAACTCCTCCGCGAAATTACCGTGGTGGACACGCCCGGCACCAACGCCATCATCCGGCGACACGAGGAGCTGACCCGCGACTTCGTCCCTCGCTCCGACCTGGTGCTGTTCGTCACCTCAGCCGACCGTCCCTTTACCGAGAGCGAGCGTACCTTCCTGGAGCAGATCCGGGAGTGGGGCAAGAAGATCGTGTTCGTGATCAACAAGATCGACATCCTGACGCAGCCGGCCGAGCGGGAGCAGGTTCTCTCCTATGTGGCGGAGAATGCCACCGCGCTGCTGGGGGAGGAGCCCAGGATCTTCCCCGTCTCCGCCCGGTTGGCCATGGAAGCGCGCGCGAGCGGAGTGAGCGAGCAGTGGGAGCGGAGCGGCTTCGACGCGGTGGAGGAGTATCTGCTCCATACCCTGGACCAGCAGGAGCGGGTGCGGCTCAAGCTGCTGAACCCGCTCAACGTCGGGCTCCGGCTCGCCGGCCGATACAAGGAAGCCGCGTTCGAGCGGCTCAAGGTCCTCGCCCAGGACGTCGAGGCGCTCCAGAACATCGACGGCCAACTCGCGCTGTTCCACCAGGGCATGCTGCGCGACTTCGAGCCCCGCCTCTCCCGGCTCGAGCTGCTGCTGGCCGAGATGGAGCAGCGAGGGGTCCGCTTCTTCGAGGAGACCATCCGGCTCGGCCGGATCCGCTCGCTGCTCGACAGCGAGGCGGTGAAGCGCTCGTTCGAGCGGGAGGTCATCGCCGACACCCCGCAGCAGATCGAAGCGGAGGTCGGCCGCATCATCGACTGGATCGTGGAGCGGAATCTCCAGGTGTGGCAGGATGTCAATCGGTTCGTGGATCGCCGCCGGCTCGCCGAGCATCAGGAGGAGATGCTGGGCGAGGTCCCCACCAGCTTCGGGTACAACCGCCAGGCGCTGCTCGACTCGATCGGCCAGGTCTCCCGCGAAGTGGTGGGGGGCTACGACCGGGAAGCGGAGGCGCGGGCCATCGCCAATGACGTGCAGGGCACCTTCGCCACCACGGCGCTGGCCGAGGCCGGGGCCATCGGCCTGGGCACGCTGGTGGCCACGGTGGTGACGGGGGCCGCGGCCGACGTGACCGGCATTCTCCTGGCCGCAGCATTGGCGGTCGGGGGCTTCTACGTCATCCCGCGAAAGCGCCGCCAGGCCACGCGGGACTTTCAACGGCGCGTCGCCGAGCTGCGGACCCGGCTCCGAGACGGGCTGACCCGCCAGGTACATCACGAGATCGCCCAGTCCACCGGCCGGGTGAACGAGGCGATCGCGCCCTACCGGCGGTTCGTACAGAGCCAGCAACAACGGATCAACGAGGCGCGCGGCGAGCTGGTCGCCACCGAAGACGCGCTGGTTCGGCTGCGGGGCGAGATCGAGCGCCGGTAGTCGGAGTCGAGACGGGAGAACCAACGATGGCCACGAACGACAAGGGTACGCTCGGCATTCTCAAAGGGAGCGCGAGCGACTTCATCGAAGACGACTGCCCCACCATGGCGGCGGCGCTGTCCTATTACACCGTCTTCTCTCTTCCACCCCTGCTGGTCCTGCTGCTGACGCTGCTCGGCGCGCTCTTCGACCCGCAGGACGTCCAGGGAACGCTGGAAACCCAGATTCAGAGCCTGATGGGCCCCTCGGGTGCCGAGCAGGTGCGGACCATCCTGGCCAACGCCGACCGGCCCGGCTCCGGCAGCGTCATCGCCACGGTGCTGGGGATCGTGGCACTCATCTTCGGCGCCACCGGTGTGTTCGGCCAGCTTCAGGCGGCGCTGAACAAGGCCTGGAACGTCGCGCCCGACCCGGACCAGGGGGGAATCAAGAGCTTCGTGCTCAAGCGGGTCTTCTCGCTGGGAATGGTGCTCGGTCTCGCCTTCGTGCTGCTGGTGTCGCTGGTGCTGAGCGCCGCCCTCACGGCCTTCGGCGACTCGCTCGCCGGGTTCCTTCCGGACGGCCTCTCCGAGCCCGTGCTC
>JACCSE010000187.1 GCA_013813145.1 Gemmatimonadales bacterium | reverse complement strand
GGTGGAATGAGACTCCGCGCAGGCGGCCCGGTGGACGACCGCGATCCCTTCCCAGCGCAACGCTGTCATCCCGAGCGCAGCGAGGGATCTTCTCCGCTACGTTCGAAGCTCACGCGAGTGTCCGAGCTGCGCCGGCAAGATCCCTCGCTCCGCTCGGGATGACAGCGCTGCGTCGGGATGACAGCAGCTCACCCCAACAACGCGTTCACTCCCCACGCCACCACCCCCACCAGCCCGCCGAACACATATCCCAGCCGCACGATCAGGTCCAGCTCCCGCTGAGTGACATTCCGGACGATCTCCTCCATTCGCTGAGTCGAGAATCCCAGCACCTTCTGCTCCACCATCTCCGGCACCCGGATCTGCTCGACGACCCGGGGAATCTGCTGCTGCAGCCAGACCCACACCGCGCCCGAGATGCCGGTGCGGATGGCGGCGCTGGTCTCGGCGCCGAGCCAGTCGGCGGGTCGGCCGATGGGCCGCGCGAGCAGCCGGCCCGCCACCTGAGCGACGCTCTCCTCGATCCAGCGTTTGCCCTGCTCCCCGGCCAGCACCTCGGCGAGCGCGCCGGCCAGGCGCTCGGCCGGGATGACGCCGAGCACGTCGCCCCAGGTCCTCCGCTCGACCGCATCCAGCGCCCGGTCCACCGTGCGGGCGATCGCGTCGCGGGTGGTGCGGTCGCGGGCGACCCGCACCAGCCAATCGCCCAGCGTCCCGATCAGGGCCTCCCGGCGCTCCGGGGTGAATCGACGGAGCCGCTCGCCCAGCGGTTGCCGGAGGAAATTCACGACCGCGTCGTTCACCGCGCGGGTCACCTGTGCCTTCATTTCCGGCCGCGCCAACGACTCGGCGAAGCGGTCCAACCCCTCCTGCTCGAAGCCGTCCACGAGGCGTTCGATGGTGCGGTCGGTGACGACCAGCCGGGCCAGGATCCGCTCGTGGATCAGCAGGTCGCGCACCGAATTGTCGAAGGCGGTGCGGAGCGCGTCCTCCACCATGGCGCGGGCATCGGGATCGGTGAGGAGCGCGCTGAGCCGCTCGAGCGCGATGGGGAGGTAATCGGTGATGGCGTGCTCCAGCGCGCCGATGATCCCGGGTGGAAGCCGGTCGAGCAGCGGCGCGTCGTCGCGGGAGAGCTGATCGAGGTGCCGCTCCACGAATCCGCGCAGCGTACGCTCCAGCTCATCGTCCTCCGCCAGGCGGCCCACCCAGCTCTCGACCTTATCCTTGAGCGCGGCGCGGCGGCCCTCGGTGAGCGACTCGCCGAGCGGGCGGTCGGCCACTTCCTCGCGGATCCGCTCCATCCAGCCGGTCGCCAGCCGTTCGAACTCCTCCGATTCGGCCCAGGCGGCGACCCGGCCGGCGATCCGGGGCGCGATCCCGGCCATCGCTTCGTCGACCGCGACCACGAGGTCGGGTGGAAGCTGGTCCCGGAGCGGACCGCGCTCTCGCTCCAGGATGCCGTCGAGAATGCCGCCCACCGCGGCGTCGAACGCCTGGCGGACGGCCGGAGCGCTGAGCCGCCCCGCGAGGTCCTCGGGCGTCAGGAGCCGCTCCCCCACGGTACGCCCGATGCTGCGGGCCAGTCGCGCCTTGTTCTTGGGGATGGCTCCCTGAATCGTGAGTCGGCCGATTCCCCGGGCCTCGTAGGGGTGGAACAGCATCCAGATCGCCACCGCGTTGGTGATGCCGCCGGAGACGGCGCCGACCGCCACGGTCACCAGCCCCCGCACCAGCTCCGGATCCATCAGAGTCCGCCGCGTCCCGCGAGCTGGGCCGCCGTGTAGAGCAGCAACCCGACCAGCCCGCCGACCAGGGTGCCGTTGATCCGGACGAACTGAAGGTCGCGCCCCACTACCAGCTCCAACCGGCGCGACGTCTCCCCGGGATCCCAACCGCTCACGGTATGCTCGATGAGCCCTCCGACCTCGTGCCGGTGCTGGTCCACGACGCGGAGTACCGCGGCCACGATCCACCCGTCGAGCTTTTCCAACAGCACCTCGTCCTCCAGCGCTCCGTCGGCCAGCGCGATCAGGCCCCGCTCCACCGCGCCGGGCGACTGCTCCGATTCGGGATCGGCCCGCTGGTCCAGCATCCGCTTCACCTCACCCCAAAGCGAGGCGCTGAGCTGGCGGCTGGTCGGATGGTCGAAGAGCTGCTGCTTGACCGCGTCGGCCCGGGCGATGGTGGCCGGCGACTCCTGGAGCTGCACGATCCATTCGGTGAGGAGCTCGTCGAACTGGTGCCGAAGCGGGTGCGAGGTATCGGTGGAGACGTCCACCAGCGTGCGCTCGATGCCGGCCACGACTTTGGCGTGCACCCGGTCGTCCACGAACCCCGGCACCCACCAGGGGCTCTCGCGGTGGATACGGGCCCGGATCAGCCCTTCGTTCTCGGCGATGAGACCGGCGAGCCCCTGGATCACCCGGTCGAGGAGCTGCTGGTGCCGGTCGTTGGCCGTCAGCATCATCAGCCCTTTGGCCAGGACCGGGGCGATGGAGCGCTGGCGGAGCGGCTCGATGACGCTTCGCTCGAGCAGCGCGTGCACGTCCTCGTCTTTCACGACGTCGCTGGCGTTCCGGAGACCGGCCGCGACGTGGCGGGCGACGGCGCGGGCGTTCTCCGGCCGGCGGAGCCACTCCGCGGCCCGCCGGCTGGGCCCCACGCCGCGCAGCTTCGCGCTCAGCACCTGGGCCGAGAGGAAGTTGTGCTGGACGAAGTTCCCCAGCGTGCGGCCGATCCGGTCCTTCCGGGTGGGGATGATGGCGGTGTGCGGGATGGGGATGTTGAGCGGATGGCGGAAGAGGGCGGTGATGGCAAACCAATCGGCGATCCCGCCGACCATCGCCGCCTCCGCCGTGGCCCGGACATAGCCGAGCCAGTGGTGGTCAGGCTCGAGCAGATGGGCCGCGACAAAGACACCGGCCATGAAGATCAGGAGCCCGGTAGCCCGTCGCTTCATCCGGTCGAGCTGGCGCTGCCGCTCCTCCGCGTCGGGGAGCTGCTGGAACACGGTCATGGCTCTCACCATCGCTTGGAGTCGCCGGCAACCCGGTGATCCTAAACCTACACCGGGCCTGAACCGCCTCGAGGAGCCGGTGAGAGGGGGCGCGTGTCACCCTGAGCGAAGCGAAGGGAGCATACCCCGGGTCATGCCCCCTTCGCTTCGCTCAGGGTGACATTTGACATTGGGGGTCGAGCGAGATCCTGGCGCTACCGCATGGGGATCGTGGCCCGTCCGCTTTTCGGATCGTACCGGGCCCCTGGAGGCAAC
>JACCSE010000186.1 GCA_013813145.1 Gemmatimonadales bacterium | reverse complement strand
GGCCGACGCTGCTCGCGTATCCCTCGCTGAAGATCAGGTACAGCACGTGGAGCACGGCGCTCAGCCACTGCTCAGGCTGGTCCTGACCCTGCCCGAGCTGGACGAGCGCCCGAGCGGGAGTTCGAGGCCGAGTTCGAGGAGCCCGCCCTGATACCTTGGGACTCTGCTACCTGAAGAAAGGTCGCTTCGCCGGCGGCGCCTATCACCCCGTGCTCCGGCGGATCGACAAGTTCCTCGGCGCGCCGCTGCCCAAGGCGCTGAAGATCCGCCAGGACAGCGCGGCCCGGCTGCTGGAGCTGGACGCCGCCGTGGCCCAGGCGGTAGCTGCCCTCAAGGCGCGCGGGTTCGAAAGTCCCTATCTTCGAGCATTCGTCGTCGCCCGGATCACCCCGATCCGGCTCAAGCGGGGCGCAAAGGTAGAGTTCCGGTTCGACGCGGGAAGGTCCGCGAGGGCCAGGTCGCCCGGGCCGGCGCGGCGCCGGAGGAGTAGGACACACCACCAGGGAGAGCAGCTCATGTTTCAGCACCCATACACCCATCGTGGTCTCGCCGTCCTGCTCGCCGCCGCCCTGAGCACCGCCGCCTGCGGCGGTGGCGACCGGCCCGGGACCGCCGCCGCCGCGGCCGCCGGTGACACCGCGGCCCCCTCCGGCCCCTCCGCCGAACGCCTGCTGACGGTGGACAGCCTGGAAGGTCCCGAAGCCGTCCGTTGGGACCCCGACCAGGAGGCCTGGTTCGTCTCCAACGTCAACGGCAACTCCGGCGCGAAGGACAACAACGGCTACATCACCCGCCTCGCCCCCGACGGCTCGGTCGACTCGCTCAAGTTCATCGCCGCCGGGCGGAACCGGGTGACGCTGCACGCGCCGAAGGGGATGGCAATCGTGGGCGATACGCTCTGGGTGGCCGACATCGACGCGGTGCGGGGCTTCAACCGGAAGACCGGCGCGCCCGTCGCCAGCATCAACGTCAAGGGCGCCAAGTTCCTCAACGACATCGCCACCGGGCCCGACGGGATCTACGTGACCGACACCGGCGTGAGCTTCGGGGCCGATGGCCAGATGACGCACCCCGGGCCCGACGTGGTGTACAAGATCGCCGGCCGGAAGGTGAGCACCGCGGTGACCTTCGACGGCGAGCCCGGCCCCAACGGGATCACCTGGGACTCGGCCGGCTCGCGCTTCATCATCGTGCCGTTCAACGACAACGCGATCGTCGCGTGGACTCCGGGCGACAGCACGCCCCAGAAGATCGCCGAGGGGCCGGGGATGCAGGACGGGGTCGAGGCGTTCGGCGCGGGTAGGTTCCTGGTGACGAGCTGGGCCGACTCGAGCCTCTCGGTGCTGTCGGAGGGGAAGATGACGAAGCTGGCGGGAAACCTTCCGGGAGGGGCCGACATCGGCTACGACCGCGAGAGCGGGCGAGTGGCCGTTCCGCAGTTGACCGAAAACCAGGTGCAGATCCTCCGGATCGACGCCGGGGAGTGAGGAACGGATGAAGTTAGGAATCCTCGGAGCAGCCGCGGCGCTGGTGGCCCTCAGCGCGGTCGCTGCCCAGTCGCAGGCCAGGCCGACGACCCACGGCGAATGGGTGCACATCAAGAGCGGCGCGGACTCGATCAGGGCCTACGTGGCGTACCCCGAGCGGAGCAGCAAGGCGCCCGGGATCATCGTCATCCACGAGATCTACGGGCTCACCGACTGGGAGCCGACCGTCGCGGACCGGCTGGCGAAGGAGGGCTACGTCGCCATCGTGCCCGATCTGCTCTCCAGCAAGCACGGACGGACGCCGAAGGACGAAGTCGAGGCGCGGAAGCTGGTGGGCGATCTGGACGACAAGCGGGTGACGGCGGATCTCGACGCGACCTACGCCTATCTCAACGGGCTGCCGGCGGTGGACAAGGGCAAGATTGGCACGATCGGGTTCTGTTGGGGCGGCGGCCAGAGCTTCCGCTATGCCACCAACAACCCGAACCTGCGGGCGGCGGTCGTCGCCTACGGGCCGGCGCCGGATACCTCCGAGATCAAGCGGATCAAGGCGCCGGTGCTCGGCATTTATGGTGAGGACGACGCCCGGATCAACGCCGCGCTGCCGACGGTGACGGCCGCGATGCACAGCGCGGGGAATACGTTCACGTCCGAAGTGTATCCGGGCACCGGGCACGGGTTTCTGAAGCCGGGCCGGCAGGGGTACGACACGCCGGAGCGGGAACGGGCGTGGAAGCGGATTCTGGAATTTTATCGTGCGAGGCTGGGCAAATGACCTACTCCGCCGTGGGCCGCTGGCGCGTCGTCGCGACCGATGACGACCCCAGGCTGCTCGACCAGATCGTGATCGCCCTCCGAGACGCCGGCCACTGCGTGTTCGCCGCCTACGACGGCGACTCCGCCTGCGAGTTGGCGCTCATCATTCCCGACCTGGACCTGCTGGTCACCAACACGCGCATGGGCACCGTCACGGCGGTAGAGCTGATCCGCCGGGTACGGGAGCAGAAGCCCCACCTGCCGATCCTCCACGTAGGGGAGCCGCTGCCGAATGAGGACGGCCTGCTGCGCGACGTGCCCAACCTGCGGGAGCCGTTTACCGCCGCTCAGCTGCTCGGCGAGGCGGCGGCGCTGGTCGCGAGGCGGGCCAGCCTGTCAACCTGAGCGTCCATGGCCGGGTGGCTAGAGGTCGACCAGCGTCTTGAACCCGCCGTAGACCATACGCTTGCCGTCGAACGGCATCGCCTTGGGGTCCATCATCTTCGCCAGGCGCGGATCCTTCATCACCTTGGCGTTGACCCGATCGCGGTGCGCCCGCGACTTGTACACGATCCAGGAAAACAGCACCGTTTCACCCGCCTTGGGCTTGACCTGCTGCGGGAACGTCTTCGTCCCCTTGACGTTCAGGTCGTCGCCGACGCATTCCCGGTACTCCAGCGCGCCGTGCTCCCGCCACACCTTGCCCGCCTTCTGCGCCATGCGGCGGTACGCCGGAAGGTTTTTCTTCGGGATGGGGATGACGAATCCGTCGACGTATGCCATGTGACCTCTCCTCGTATAGTCGTGGCCCTCGCCTGTCCCGCGAGGTCATCCCGAGCGCAGCGAGGGATCTCGCCGCGATCGTGCTTCTCATCCTCACTGCGTGTGAGGGCACCCTCCCGCCGCTCCGCGGCGTCGCCGAAGTCGGGCGGGATGCTATCGTGGTGTTCGTCGGCGGGCAAGGCCAGGCCGGCGGAGATCTCTTCGCGGTTCTGGGATCCGGTGGTCAAGTAATTCCGCTGACCTACACCAATGTGGGCGAGATGCGGCCGGCGCTCTCGCCCGACGGCGGAGCGGTGGCGTTTCTGCGGGGTGGGTCGCTGAGCGACTCGACACCCGGATCGGTGTGGGTGATGAATCTGCTGAGCGGCGCGGAGCGGGAAGTCTCGCTGCCCGAAGGCGCGGGCCCGCCGACGCGTGTGGGATGGGCCAAGGACGGGCGCTCGCTCGTCGTGGCTGCGGGAAGCGGGCTCTACCGGGCGCCGGCGCCTCCCGCGGAGGGCGATGCGAAGGCGATCCCGCCAGGCGCGCGGGTGGCGGCGGAGTCGTCGCTCGCGGTGCTGCTCGGGAGGCCGGCGTTCGGCCGCGCGGTGGGATGCGAGAATTCGTCGGATCTCTGCGTGCTGGGCGACAGCGGCGCGCCGGCGCTGCTCGCCAAAGGCACGCGGGATGCTGCGCGGTGGGGAGGCGACTCGGTGGCGTACTTCATGGGCGACGCGTTGCTGGTCCGTCCGCTCGGCCCCGGCCGCGAGCGGCGGGTGAGGCTGGAGGGCGGTCCGGCGCGGCCGCGGGAGCCCACGGTGTTTGCAGGACAGCGGCGCTGAGGGCCTAGGGGTGCCGCGCCGCGATCGCGTCCCACGCCGCGTCCAGCGTCATCCCGATCTCCTGGCTCTCCGAGCTCCACTCCTTCGCCCCGATCCGCTCGCTGGCGAATGCCACCAGCGCCAGCCAGACGTCGGTCCACAGCTCCGGCGGCCCCGAGCGGATCTGCCCCTCCGACTCCCCGCTCGCGACCACCTGCCGGAGCGCGCCGCGAAACTCTCGTGAGGCCTCGCGGCTGCCCTCGTCCAGGTGCTGCTCCTCCCGGCTCCGCAGCAGCATCCGGATCAGCGACGGATCCCGCGCCGCGGCCTCCAGCAGCCGTCCCCCGATCTGCCGGAGCTGCTCCGCCGTGCCGAGCGGACGCTCCTCCTCCGGCTCGCGCACCAGGCCCGCTCCCCAGCGCTGCGCGCCCCGATAGACCTCGTTCAGCAGATGCTCTTTGCCGCTGAAGTGGCGATAGATGGTTCCCTCGGCCACTCCCGCCCGTGCCGCGATCGCGGGCGTCGTCGTGGCCCGGAAGCCGATAGTGGTATAGAGGTCCAGCGCCGCTCGCAGCAGCCGCTGACGGGTGGCCTCACCGTTGCGCCGGGTAGTTGTGGGATTCGCCATCTTCCTAAGCTACACCATGGTGTGCCGGACCCGGCTCGGTTGAAGGCGAGTGAGCGCCCGGGTATCTTCGGGGGCTTTATAGCAGCCGTTCTTCTCCGGCATACGCGGGGTCGCGCATGAAAATGATGGTCCTCGGAGCCGGCCTTCAGGGCTGTGCCTGTGCATACGATCTCCTTCAGAATCCGGCGGTGAGCCAGGTCACCCTGGCTGATGTCGGGTCGAAGGCGCTACCGGAGTTCCTGGCGGGCGACTGGAGAGGTCGGCTGTGCACTCTGCGGCTGGATGTGAAGGACGGCGACGCGGTGCGGCGGGCGCTTGAGGGTCAGGCCTCGGTCATGAGTGCGATCCCCTACTACTACAACGGGCCGATGGCGCGGGCGGCGGTCGAGGCCGGCTGCAACTTTTCCGATCTCGGCGGCAACACCGAGATCGTCCTGGAGCAGAAGAAGCTGCACGAGCAGGCGGCGGGCCGTGGCATCTCGGTCATCCCCGACTGCGGGCTCGCGCCGGGAATGGTCAACATCCTTGCGGCGGAGGGAATCCGGCGACTGGATCGGGCGGAGCAGGTCAAGATCTACGTCGGCGGACTGCCCCAGGAGCCCGAGCCGCCGCTCAACTACCAGATCGTCTACTCTCTGGAGGGGGCGCTCGACTACTACACCACGCCCTCCTGGGTGCTCCGCGGCGGCAAGCCGGTCCAGGTGGACGCGCTGAGCGAGGTGGAGCCGGTGGATTTCCCCGAGCCGGTGTGACAGCTCGAGGCGTTCCACACCGGCGGCGGGATCAGCACGCTGCCGTTCGCCTATGAGTGCAAGGTCGACGTGATGGAGTACAAGACGCTGCGCTACCCCGGGCACGTCTCCATCATGCGCCCCAT
>JACCSE010000154.1 GCA_013813145.1 Gemmatimonadales bacterium | reverse complement strand
GGCTCGTCCCGCTTCACCGCGTCGCCCACCTTCTTGATCCAGCGCGACAGGGTGCCCTCGGCGATGGACTCGCCCATCTGGGGCATGATGACGTCTATTTTGGCCATGGGTGTAGTCTCCGTTGGGGGACCAGCTATCGGCTATCGGTCCGCGAAAGCGGAGGTTCGGTACTGCAGGACCGATAGCCGATAGCCGATAGCCGATAGCTAACCCCCGATATCCTCTCAGTACCTTGCCATCCACCGAGCCGCCCTTACGATATCCCCGGTCTGCGGCAGCACGAAATCTTCCAACTGCGGCGCGTAGGGAAGCGGCACGTCGTGCGCGGCCACCCGGCGGACCGGCGCGTCCAGCCACTCGAAGGCCAGCTCGTTGACCCGGGCGGTGATTTCGCCGGCGATGCCGCCGGTGACCGTATCCTCGTGCACGATAAGCACCCGGTTGGTCTTCTTCACCGTCGCGACGATCGCCTCGTCGTCCAGCGGCAGCAGGGAGCGAAGGTCGAGCACCTCGACCGAGAGGCCGTCTTCCGTGGCGAGCTGCTCGGCCGCCTCCAGCGCCTTCCACACCGTCGCGGCGTAGGTGACGATCGAGAGGTCCTTCCCTTCCCTCGCCACCCGGGCCTTGCCGATCGGCACGACGTGATCGGCCCCGGGCAGCTCCTCCTTGATCCGGCGATAGAGGTACTTGTGCTCGAAGAAGAGTACGCAGTCGTCGTCGCGGATGGCGGACTTGATCAGGCCCTTGGCGTCACTGGCGGTGGCGGGATAGACGATCTTGAGCCCCGGCGTGTGGAGAAACGCGGCCTCGGGGTTCTGCGAGTGAAACGGTCCGCCGCGGACGTACCCGCCGCTGGGCCCCCGCACCACCATCGGACAGGGAAGGAACGCGCGATACCGCGCGGTGGCGACGTAATTGGTCAGGATGCTGTAGGCGCAGGAGACGAAGTCGATGAACTGCATCTCGCAGACCGGCCGCATCCCCATGTGGGCCGCGCCGGCAGCCGCGCCGACGAAGCCGGTCTCGCTGATCGGGGTGTCGATGACCCGGCCCTCGCCGAAGCGCGCCTGCAACCCCTCGGTGACCTTGAAGGCTCCGCCGTAGGCGCCGATGTCCTCCCCCATGAGGAAAACGTCGGGATCGCGCTCCATCTCCTCGCTCAGCCCTTGGCGGATCGCCTCGAGGTAAGTGGCCTCAGCCATCGTGCGTCCCCCAGCTCGCCGGGCGCTCGTGGCGCTCGACGGCGCTCTGAATTCCCTCGCGGTACCAGAGCGCGGGCATCACCGCCGGGTCGGCGTAGACGCCGCTGAGGCAGTCGCGCGGCTCCGGCGGCGGCGAGGCCTCGGCTGCGTCGGTGGCACGGTCGATCTCTTGGCCGATCCGGGCATCGATGGCGGCCAGCTCCGCAGCGGGAACACCTTCGCGCCCGGTGAGCACGGCGGCGTAGCGGTCGAGCGGGTCGTTCTCCCGGGCCCAGCGCTCGAGCTCGCCCGCGGGCACGTAGGATTGGTTGTCGTGCTCTGCATGCCCCTTCCGGCGATAGGTCATCAGCTCGACCAGGCTGACCCCCTCACCACGCCGGGCGCGGTCCACCGCCGCCTTGGTCGTCCGGTAGACCTCGACCACGTCGTTCCCGTCCGCGCGGACGCCCGGAATGCCGTAGCCTGCCGCCTTGTCGGCGAGCCGCTCGGCGGCGCACTGCCGGCCTATGGGCGTGGAATAGGCGTACCGGTTGTTCTCGACCACGACCACGAGCGGACAGCGCTGCACCGCGGCCAAATTGATCCCTTCGTGGAACGCGCCGGTGGAGGTGGCGCCGTCGCCCACGTAGACCAGCCCGACGCGAGGCTGGCGCCGGAGCTTGAAGGACAGCGTGACCCCCGCCATCACCGGCACCATGTCGCCCAGGTGGGAGATCTGGCCGATGAAGTTGCGGTCATCGACGTCGCCGAAATGGATGTTCAGCTCCCGCCCGCGGGTAGGCGAGTCGCCCTTGGCCATGTACTGCCGGAGCACTTCCAGCGGCGTGGCGCCTTTCACCAGCATAGAGCCGAGATTCCGGATCAGGGGCGAGAGCACGTCCTCCCGTCGGAGGGCGTAGGCCGAGCCGACGGCACATGCCTCCTGACCGAGCGAGCGGAACAGCCCGCCGACGACTTTGGTCTGCCGGTACAGGTTGACCAGCCGTTCCTCGAGGGACCGGGTGAGCCGCATCCAGTAGTAGAGCTCGAGCAGTTGATCGCGCGTAAGTTCGGTGGGGTCGGCGCGGGACGGAGCGGTTGCGCTGCTGGCGGCCATGCGGTTCCTGGGTGGACGGTCGGGACTCGGGCAGGAAAATCCACCGCATGGGGGAGAGAGTCAAGCGCGCACTACCGCTCCGCCGCACCCGACGCCCGCAACAGCTCGATCGCTTCCTCCTGGCGCTCCTCCAGGGCGATCGCGAGCGCGGTCTTGCCCCGATTGTCCCGCACATGAACATCGGCGCCCCGCTGGAGCAGCAGCTCGACCGCAGGCGCACGGCCGTAGGCGGCGGCCCACATCAAGGCGGTCAGGTCGTTTAGGTAGCGGGCGTTGACTTCTACGCCGGCGTCGAGCAGCGCGCGAACGCACCCGGTGTGGCCGTTCCCGGCCGCGTACACCATGGCGGTCTTGTTGACCCGGTCAACGGACTGGAAGTCAGCCCCGCGGTCGAGCAGGAGACGCACGATAGCCTCCTGCCCGGTGAAGGAGGCGGCCATGAGCGGACTCACTCCGGCAAGGTTGGCCAGATCCACGGCCGCTCCGCGCTCGAGCAGGAGCTCTACCAATCCGGCATTGCCATTTCGCGCCGCGAGATTGAGCGGCGTGTCGCCGTTCCGGTCCCGCGAGTCGACGCTCGCGCCGCGACCGAGCAGCTCGCGGACCGCGGGCTCGCTGCCCTTCCGGCTCGCCGCAAGCAGCTCGTAGTTGATGTTACGCTCCTGCCCCTCGACTGGGGCGGTGAGCAGCACCAGCAGGAGGCTCGGGAGCATTCGCAGCAGCACGGGCATCGGGATCGCTCGGAGAGGAGGTTGATGGGTAACGCCGCCCCTGCCTCTTGCGGGTGCGGCCGTGGTGAGTAAGATAGGTGACACCTCGACAACAGACACTGCCCGTTCGTCACAATCTCGTCGGGTTCCTCACAGTTGTCTCTCGGAGGCGAAAAAGGAGCCACTTATGCACAGGCGGAGACTCGTCACTGGGACCTGCGCCGCGCTCGGATGGGCCCTCTTCGTGGGTTCGCCGGAGGTCAGCGGACAGGAGGTGGCCGGTCAGGAAGGGGGAGCTACCGGTGCCGGCGTGCCGAAGAGCGTGAGCGTGTCTCAGACGATGCTCTCCGACGCCGGTGGTCAGAACCAGAACTGGCTGCACACAAACGGCAACTACGACCAGAGCCGCTACTATCCCGGCAAGCAGATCAACACCGGAAACGTGAAGAAGCTCCGGGCGGCCTTCGTGGTCCAGACGGAGGTGATGGAGTCGATGGAGACCGCGCCCATCGTCATCGATGGCGTGATGTATCTGACGACCTCTCACAATCACATCTACGCGGTCGATGCAGCCACCGGCAAGGAGTTCTGGCACTACAAGCACAAGATGGGACCGGTCACCACCTTCTGCTGCGGCCCGAACAACCGCGGCGTAGCGATCTCGCGCAACAGGCTGTTCATGGGCACGCTGGATGCCAAGCTGCTCGCGTTCGACGCCAAGTCCGGCAAGGTCCTGTGGGAAACTCAGATCGAGGACCCGGAGAAGGGCTACAGCGAGACCATGTCCCCGACAGTCGTGGAGGATAAGGTCCTGATCGGAACCAACGGCGGCGAGTACGGCATTCGGGGATTCCTGAAAGCATACCATGCTGGAACCGGGAAGCTGCTCTGGACCTTCTATAGCATCCCCGAGACCGGGCACGAAGGAGTGTGGGCCAAGACCGACGCGACCGGCCGCGACATGCACCGCGATATCGAGGCGGAGAAGGCCGCGCTGGCCCAGGACGCGTCCTTCTACCAGACGCTGGGGGGCGGGGTATGGATGAATCCGGCGGTGGACCTCAAGACCCGTACCGCCTACTTCGTGGTCGGCAACCCCTCACCCGACCTCTACGGCGCCAAGTGCCCGGGCGACAACCTGTACACCAACTCGCTGGTGGCCGTGGACCTGGACAAGGGCAGCCACAAGTGCCACTTCCAGTACGTGGCCCACGACGTGTGGGACCTCGACGCGGTGAGCCCGCCGATTCTGGTGGAGGTGAAGGACAAGAGCGGGAAGATGATCCCCGGCCTGATCCACGGCGGCAAGACCGGACACGTGTACGTGCACGACCGCTCCAACTGCAACCTGATTCGCTTCTCCGAGGCCATGATCCCGCAGGAAAACATGTGGGTGCTGCCCACTCCGGAAGGCGCTCGGATGCTCCCGGGCGCGAACGGCGGGGTGGAGTGGTCGCCGATGGCGTTCAGCCCGAAGACTCGGATGTCGTACGCCCTCAACCTGCACCAGCCGATGACGTATCACGTCGAGGAGGCCGTCTATCCCGGCGGCTCCAAGCTATGGCTCGGCGGCGCCTTCAAGGTGATTCCCGGCGAGAAGCAATGGGGTCGGGTAGCGGCGGTGAACGTGGACGACGGCAAGGTCGCCTGGAAGCACGACACGGAACAACCCCTCATCGGCGGCGGCCTCGCTACCGCCGGCGATCTCTTCTTCTTTGGCGAGGGCAACGGGAACTTTAATGCCCTAGACGCGAGGAACGGGAAAAAGCTGTGGAGCTTCAACTGCGGCGCCGGCGCCAACGCCATGCCGGTGTCGTACATGGCGGGGGACAAGCAGTATGTTGCCATGGGATGCGGTGGCAACACCCAGCTCGACTTCAAGCGGGGCAACAGCCTGTTCGTCTACACCCTGGCCGACTGACCTCGCGCTTGGAAAAGACACGAGGCCGCCCCCGGGCGGCCTCGTTTTCTAAGGAGATCCGATGCGATTGGTACCCCCGGCGTTCGCGGCCGCCGCCGCCCTCTGGCTCGGCTCGCCCGCGTCGGCCCAAGATGCCGAGGCGGGTGGCCGGAAGGCCGCGGTCTGCACCGCCTGTCACGGCCCAGGGGGCAACTCGGCGCAACCGTTATATCCGTCGCTTGCGGGGCAGACCGCACGCTACGTCTACCTGCAACTGAAGGATTTTAAGGAAGGGCGGCGTACGGATACCCTGATGACTCCCATGGCTCAGAATCTCACCCGCGACGACATGCTCGACCTCGCCGCGTTCTTCGCGGCCCAGGAGCTTCGGCCCGCGGCGTTCAAGACCGATCCCCCGCGGGTAGCTCAGGGCGCGGCAAAGGCGGCCGAAACCCTGTGCACCATGTGCCACCTCGGTGGCTTCAAGGGTCAGAACGAGATCCCCCGGGTGGCGGGCCAGCAGCACGACTATATCGTGAAGCAGTTGCAGGACTTCAAGGCGGGCCGGCGGAAAAACGACGCGGGGAGCATGACCAGCGTATCGAAGACGCTATCGGACGACGACATCGAGAATCTGGCGCAGTATCTGACCACGCTTTATTGACTACCGGTCCGCAGACGCCCTTTCGAAGAGCGCGAAGAGGCGGCCCCTCCGCACGCGACAGCCGCCCGTGAAGAACCGATCCTCAAACGCCACCTCAACCTGACGCGATGTAAACACCCGCTCCCGAGTCTCTCCGAAAAACGCGGGCAACGCATCTACCGCCCGCTCCTCGAACCGGATCGTGCGATCTTTCCTTAACTGCAGCGCGCCCCTGGAACGACCGCCCCACGAACCGGATCGCCAGTCACGTGCCTTCATTGACGCGAAGAACTCCAGATTGCGCCCCGGTCCTGGCCACGAAAGAGGGCGACCCCACCAGCCTGCGAAGGGCCTGTGGTCATTCCCGGGGCAGTTAACTACACCTTCACCGCCACCGGCCGCCCCGCCCCCGTCGCCTGCTCCTGCGCCTCGATCCGCATCCCGTAGAACGACCGGTGGACGAAGAAGAGCGAGACGAGGAAGAACGCCACCGCGAGCACCCGGCTCAGCATGCCGCTGCCCTCGCCGCTCAGGTACACGCCCAGCTCGACCGCGAGCAGGCCGAACAGGGTCGTGAACTTGATCACCGGGTTCATCGCCACCGACGACGTGTCCTTGAACGGATCGCCCACCGTGTCACCCACCACCGATGCGTCGTGCAGCGGCGTTCCCTTCATCTTGAGCTCGGTCTCTACGATCTTCTTGGCGTTGTCCCAGGCGCCGCCGGCATTGGCCATGAAGATGGCCTGGAACAGGCCGAAGAGCGCGATCGAGATCAGGTACCCGATGAAGAAGAACGGTTCCACGAACGCGAACGCCAGCGTCGAGAAGAACACGCCGAGGAAAATGTTGAACATTCCCTTCTGAGCGTACTGGGTGCAGATCTCGACCACCTTCCGGCTGTCCTCCACCGAGGCCCTGGTCACCCCTTCCAGCCGGATGTTGGCCTTGATGAACTCCACCGCCCGGTAGGCTCCGGTGGTCACCGCCTGAATGGAGGCGCCGGTGAACCAGTAGATCACCGCGCCGCCGGTGATGAGCCCCAGCAGGAACGGCGGGTGCAGGATCGAGAGCTTCTCGATGTCATTGCTCAGCCCGTCGGTCAGCGCCATGATGATCGAAAAGATCAGGGTCGTGGCGCCCACCACCGCGGTGCCGATCAACACCGGCTTGGCCGTGGCCTTGAAGGTATTCCCCGCCCCGTCGTTCTCCTCCAGCAGTTCCTTGCCCACCTCGAAGTTGGGCCGGAAGCCGAACTCGCGCTGGACCTCGGCCTCCACGTTCGGGATCTGCTCGATGGTCGAGAGCTCGTAGACCGACTGGGCGTTGTCGGTGACCGGTCCGTAGCTGTCCACCGCGATCGTCACCGGGCCCATGCCGAGGAAGCCGAACGCCACCAGACCGAAGGCGAAGATGGCGGGGGCCAGCATCCAGCCGCCCTCGGAGAGGCCCAGCGTGCTGACGCCAAACGCGACGGCCATGAGGGCCATGATGGCGATGCCGAGCCAGTACGACGAGAAATTCCCGGCTACGAGACCGGAGAGGATATTCAGGGAGGCGCCACCCTCGCGCGACGAGGTCACCACCTCGCGTACGTGGCGCGACTCGGTGCTGGTGAAGATCTTCACCATCTCCGGGATGATCGCGCCGGCGAGCGTGCCGCAGCTGATCACCGTGGAGAGCTGCCACCAGAGGTCCGGGTTGCCGTTCAGGTCGGGAATGATGATGTACGAAAGGATGTAGGTCAGCACCACCGAGACGATCGAGGTGAGCCAGACCAACTGCGTCAGCGGAGACTCGAAGTTGAACCGAGCCACGTCGCCATACCGCGCCCGGGAAAAGGCGTTGCTCGCCAGGTACGACGCGCCCGACGCCAGCACCATCATCACCCGCATGAGGAAGATCCACACCAGCAGGGTGGCCTGAAGCGACGTGTCCGATACCGCCAGCACGATGAACGCGATCAGCGCCACACCGGTGACGCCGTAGGTCTCGAATCCGTCCGCCGTCGGCCCCACCGAGTCGCCCGCATTGTCGCCGGTGCAGTCCGCGATGACGCCGGGGTTCCGGGCGTCGTCTTCCTTGATCTTGAAGACGACCTTCATGAGGTCGGAGCCGATGTCGGCGATCTTGGTGAAGATCCCGCCGGCGATCCGGAGCACCGCGGCGCCGAGCGACTCGCCGATGGCGAAGCCCAGGAAGCAGGCCCCAGCGACGTCGGCGGGGATGAACAGCAGGATGGCCAGCATGAAGAGCAGCTCGACCGAGATGAGCATCATCCCGACGCTCATCCCCGCGCGGAGCGGAATGTCGGAGACCGGCCAGGCCTTGCCCCGGAGACTGGCGAAGGCGGTGCGCGAGTTGGCCAGCGTGTTGATCCGGATGCCGAACCAGGCCACCCCATAGCTCCCGGCCATACCGATCAAGCCGAAGAGCAGGATGATCAGGATCTTGGAAAACTCGAGACCGGTGAGCATGAAATAGACGACGATGACGGCGCCGATGAACCCGAACAGGATCAGCAGGAAGCGGCCCTGCTGCACCATGTAGGCTTTGCAGGTCTCGTAGATCAGCTCCGAGATCTCGGCCATCGACCGGTGCACCGGGAGGTTGCGCACCGCATTGTAGCTCCACAGCCCGAAGAGCAGCCCCAGCACGCAAACGAAGAGCCCGGACAGCAGGATGTCGTGTCCGGTGAACCCGAGGAAGCTGACCTGATCGAGATCGGGCAGCCGGAGATTCACCTCGCCGCCCGGGCGGTGCTCGGCCGGCTCCGCGGTGGCCGCTTCCTGGGCGGCGGCCACCGGCAGCGCCGCCGGTACGAGTCCTCCGAGAAGCAGGAAGAACAGGAACAAACGCGTCATCGTGGGATATCTCCTGGCGATCGTCGTGGCGGCGATCAGTACGCGCCGATGGGGCGGTGAGTCGGGTGCTCCAGCGTGTGCAGCAGGGTGAGGAAGCGCTTGGCCAGCTTATCGGCCTCGCTCTCCCCGACCTGGTCGGTCTCCGCGGTCACCACGGTGTAGTGGCCCCCCTCGGCCTGCACGGTGACCCCTACCCGACCGATGGCGCCGGAGAACTTCCGCCGGCGCGGCTGTTCCTCCACCGGGGTCAACCGGCTGCCGAAGAACTCGGCCGCCGACGCGAGCACGGCGTCAGGGGGGAGGTGGGTGCGGTGGAAGTACTTCACGTGCGCCTCGAGGGGATCTGTGTGGCGATCCGGCAAGTGTTGCCTGTCATCCCGAGCGAAGCGAGGG
>JACCSE010000133.1 GCA_013813145.1 Gemmatimonadales bacterium | reverse complement strand
CGACGTCTGGTTCATCGGCTTCACGCCCGACCTGGTAACCGGCGTCTGGATCGGGTTCGACCAGCCGAAGAAGATCAAGAACAACGCACAGGGCGGCGTGCTGGCGGCACCGGCCTGGACCGCCATGATGCGGGAGATCTACGAGCGCCGCGCGCCCCCGGCCGCCTGGCCCCGTCCCGCGGGGCTCAGCGCACTCGACATCGACCGGACCACCGGGTACAAGGCGACGCCGTTCTGCCCCAAGGACGTGCACTACATCGAGTCGTTCGTCCCCGGCACCGAGCCGCTGGGGTTCTGTCCCATCCACTCGCCCTTCGGCGCCGTGGGCGGGGTGATGGGCGGAACCACGGGACCGGAGCCCGGCATGCGGTCGCCGACCGCGCCGGCCGCTCCCACGGCCCAGCCCACGATCCCGAACACCTCGCCGGCCACGACAGAGCCCGTTCCCGGTACCGGCGCGATGGGCGGCTCCGGCCCGCCGGGCACCGCTCCGAACTGATGAGTGGCGGTCGGTGAAGGCGGAGCCATCCCGATCTCTTCCTGCGAGTCATCCCGAGCCGTTCTACGCGTCGTCTCGAGCGGAGCGAGGGATCGGCTCGCTGACGCACTCGAGCACCCCATGCCCGAGCATCGAGCCTCACACGCATGTGCGAGCCGAATCGCTCCGCTCGGGATGCCGCGTAGGAAGGGCTCGGGATCGCTCCGCCGTCACCGAGCGAAACTCATCAGTTCGGCGCGCTGCCCGGCGGGCCGGAGCCGCCCATCACGCCGGTGCCGGGGACGGGCTCGGTGGCGGCCGGCGTGGTGCTCGGGGTGATCGGCTGCGCCGTGGGGGCAGCCGGTGCGGTCGGCGACGGCATGCCGGGCACCGGTCCCGTGGTTCCGCCCATTACCCCGCCCACGGTGCCGAACGGCGAGTGGATGGGACAGAACGCCACCGGCTCGGTTCCCGGGACGAACGACTCGATGTAGTGCACGTCCTTGGGACAGAAGGGCGTGGCCTTATACCCGGTGGTCTTATCGATATCGAGCGCGCTGAGTCCGTCGGGGCGGGGCCAGGCGGAGGGCCGGGCCCGG
Source organism: Gemmatimonadales bacterium (assembly GCA_013813145.1). Lineage (GTDB taxonomy): Bacteria > Gemmatimonadota > Gemmatimonadetes > Gemmatimonadales > GWC2-71-9 > CAVVWJ01. The sequence goes on along the minus strand of JACCSE010000133.1, from coordinate 10,477 downwards.
CGCTCGTAGATCTCCCGCATCATGGCGGTCCAGGCCGGTGCCGCCAGCACGCCGCCCTGCGCGTTGTTCTTGATCTTCTTCGGCTGGTCGAATCCGATCCAGACGCCGGTCACCAGATCGGGCGTGAACCCGATGAACCAGACGTCGAAACCGTCGTTGGTCGTGCCGGTCTTGCCGCCGGCGGGGAAGTCGATCCGCGACCCCACCGAGCCCACGGCGGTTCCGTGCCGGACCACGTCGCGCAGCGCGTCCGTGATCAGCCAGGCGTGCGCGGTATCCATGACCGCCACCGTCCGCACCGGCGGCTGCCAGATGATTTTCCCGCACCGGTCCTCCACTCGCAAGATGGCGTTCGGCACCGTCCGCACGCCGAGGTTGGCGAAGGTGGTGTAGGCCGCGATCATCTCCAGTGGGATCACGTCGGCCGAGCCGATGTGAATCGAGGGGACTCGGGGCACCCGGGTGCTGATCCCGAACTTGGTCGCCTCGCTGACGACGGCCTGCTCGCCCAGCTCCATTCCGAGCTTGATGGCGATGATGTTGCGGGAGAGGTAGAGCGCCCGGCGCAGCGTCATCGCCCCGTCGAACTCCAGATCGTAGTTCTGCGGGGTCCAGGGCGGCTCGTCCTCCTTGATGATCATGCTGAGCGAGTCGTCCACCATCACGTGCGAGAGCGGGTAGCCCGACTCGACGGCGGCGGCGAAGACGATGGGCTTGAAGGTCGAGCCCGGCTGCCGGAGCGCCTGGGTGGCCCGGTTGAACTTGCTGTCGCCGAAGTCGCGGCCGCCGACCATCGCGCGGATGTGGCCGGTCTTCGCCTCCAGGGTGACCACCAGCCCCTGGAGGTAGGGCGTGGTGACCTTCCCGCCCTCCTCCCCGTTGTCGGCGCGGGCTTCCTGGTAATCCTGGTAGCTGGGATGGGCGAACTTACCATCCGCCCCGCTCTCGATCGCCTCCAGCCGTGCCTCGAGCGCCCGCTCGGCCGCCTGCTGGGCGTCGAGATCCAGCGTGGTGTAGATCCGGTAGCCCGAGCGGTAGAGGTCGCCGCCGAAACGGGCGTCGAGCTGCTGCCGAACGTACTCGGTGAAGTACTCGGCGACGGCGCTGTAGTCGGAGCGGGAAGACAGGAGCAGCGGGTACGCCTTCCACCGCTCGGTTTCCTCCGGGCTCAGGAGCTCGTTGTCGCGGAGCAGGTTCAGCACCGTGTTCCGGCGCTGCACGCTGAGATTGGGGTTCTTGCGCGGGTTGTAGCGGGAAGGCGCCTTGGGGATGGCGGCCAGCAGGGCCGCCTCAGCCACGTTGAGGTCCCGAACCGACTTCCCGAAATAGCGCTGGGAGGCCGATTCGACGCCGTAGGCCCGGTTCCCCAGATCGATCTGATTGAGGTAGAGCTCGAGGACCTTGTCCTTGGGATATTCCTCCTCGATCTCCTGCGCCACTTTGGCCTCGCGGAGCTTGCGGCGGAGCGACTTGTCGCGGCCGCTGATGTCCTCGGGCCAGAGATTGCGGGCGAGCTGCATGGTGATGGTGGAGAATCCCTCCGCCACCCGCATCTCGAACACGTTGTTCTTGATCGCGCCGAGCACCCGGATCCAGTCGACCCCCTCGTGCTCGTAGAACCGCTTGTCCTCGGTGATGATGAACGCGGCCTTCACGAAGGGCGACATCTCGCCGAGAGGCACCACGGTGCGGCGCTCGAGCCCGAGGTCGGTGATGAGGCGGCCGTCGGCGGCGTAGACCTTGGAGGCCTGGTCGGGGTCGTACCCGCCCAACTCGTCGATCGAGGGGCAACTGTTGCCGGCGCAGGCTCGGGTCCAGGCGGCAAGCAGCACGGCGAGCCCGAAGGCGAAAGCCCCCAGAACGGACACCAGGAGGTTGCGCCGCGCGCGAGGGGTGAGCCGGGCGCGGATACTGTCGATGAATTGCCGGCGGTCCATGCGGGAATACTAGGCGGTTGCGGGGCCCGATTCCAGCGGGTTACGATTGCCGCTATGACCGACCTTCTCACCACGTTGGCGGCCCGCGGCTTCGTGCAGGACGCCACGCCCGGGTTGGCCGAACGGCTGCGCGCGACCCCGCTGACGGCATACGTCGGCTTCGACCCCACGGCGGACTCGCTCCACGTGGGCAGCCTGGTGCCGGTGATGGGGCTCGCCTGGCTCCAACGGTTCGGGCATTCGCCCATCGCGCTGGTAGGCGGCGGCACCGGAATGGTGGGCGACCCCAGCGGTAAGCGCGACGAGCGCCCGATGCTGGGCCTGGATCAGATCGACCGGAACTCGCAGGGCATCGCCCGGCAACTGACGCGGTTTCTCTCCTTCGAGGGCAGCAACGCCGCGCGGATGCGGAACAACGCCGACTGGCTGCGAGGCCTCCGGCTGATGGAGTTCTTCCGCGACACCGGCAAGCATTTCACCCTCGGCTACATGCTGCAGAAAGAGTCGGTCCGGAGCCGGCTGGAGACCGGGATCTCGTACACCGAGTTCAGCTACATGGTGGTCCAGGCGTACGACTTCTGGCATCTCCACCGCACCGAAGGCTGCGAGCTCCAGATGGGCGGCAGCGACCAGTGGGGCAACATCACCGCCGGGATCGAGCTGGTCGGCCGCCGCGAGGGCAAGCAGGTCCATGGGCTGGTGTTCCCGCTTCTGACCACCGCGGCGGGCGCCAAGTTCGGGAAGAGCGAAGGCGGCAACATCTGGCTCGACCCCGCGCGGACCAGCGCCTACCACTTCTACCAGTTCTGGCTCAACACCGAAGACGCGGACGTCGAGCGATATCTCAAGCTGTTCACCTTCCTGCCGCTCGAGCGGATCGCCGCGGTCATGGCCGAGCACGGCAGGGAGCCCGGTCGCCGCGCGGCGCAGCGGGAGCTGGCGCGGGAGATCACCAGCATCATCCACGGCACCGCGGCCGCGGACCAGGCCATCCAGACCAGCGAGGCGTTGTTCGGCGGCTCGCTGGAGGTCTTGCCCGAGATGCCGGAGCGGCGGGTCGCCCGCTCCGAGCTGCCCGAGGGGCTGCCGGTGGTCGAGGTCCTCGTGGCGAGCGGCCTTGCCAGCTCGAAGGCGGATGCGCGGCGGGGGATCCAGGGGAAGGGCTTCTATCTCAACGGCCGGCAGATCGACAGCGTGGAGTTGCACCTGGGGGAAGGCACGCTGCAGGGTCCGCCTGAGGCGCGGTTCGTGATTCTGCGGAAGGGGAAGAAGAACTACGTGCGACTCGTGATCGAAGGGTAGGCCTGGGGATCGCCTCGGATGGCTCCGCTGGCCCAGCAACGACAAGGGGGCCTCCCCTTCGCACAAGCGCACAGTGCTACGGTGAGGCCCCCTTGTCGTTGCTGGGATGCTCCCTGAGCCTGGAGGAGATCCACGCGGCTGAATAGGCGGGAGTTCGCGCGGCGCCTGGGAGCTTCGTCAGCGCGTCAGGGGTGTCCCACCGGAGGACTGTGTGCTGGTCCGGAGGGGGGACGCCCCTGATGCGCGAGGATCAGCGGAGCTCCTCCGCTGTGAACGAGACGCTGCGAATAGCCTACCAGCGGCTCCGGCGGCGAGTGGTGCTGCGCGGAGGCTTGGCGCCGAGCAGGCCGAACAGTCCGCGGACCACTTCCCTGCCGATGGTGCGGCCAATGGTGGAGGAGAGCGCGCCGATGACCCCCACGCCGGCGACCTTGGCGACGGTGCCGGCGGCGCCCTTCTTCTTGGGCGCCGGAGGCTCGGCGGCAGGCGGCGCCTGCGCCTCGCGGGGAGGTTCGCTGCGCGCCATCCGCGCCGCGAGTAGCTCGCGGGCGCTCTCCCGATCCACCCGCTGTCCGTACTCCGCGAGGAGATCGGATTGCCGGACGTCGCTCTGCAGCTCGTCCGGCGTGAGCGGGGCCATGCGGGAGGCCGGGGGAATGAGCCGGGTCGCGATCACCGGCGTCGGCTGGCCGCGGGCGTTGAGCACGGTCACGACCGCCTCCCCGATCCCCAGCGAGGTGAGAGTCTCTTCCAGGTCGTAGAGCGAGGTCTTGGGGAAGGTGCGCACCGTCGCCTTGAGCGCCTTGTCATCGTCGGGCGTGTGGGCGCGGAGCGCGTGCTGGATCCGGTTGCCAAGCTGGGCGAGCACGTCGGCCGGGACGTCCTTCGGCGTCTGGGTCACCATGTAGACGCCGATGCCCTTGGAGCGGACCAGCCGGATCACCTGCTCGATCTGCTCCCGGAACGCCTTGGGGGCTTCGTCGAAGAGCAGATGCGCCTCGTCGAAGAAGAAGACCAGCTTCGGCTTCGGCAGGTCGCCCGCCTCCGGCAGGTTCTGATACAGCTCGGCTAGGAGCCACATCATGAAGGTGGACCAGAGCATCGGCTTGTCCTGCACGTCGGCCAGCTCCAGGCAGGTGACGACGCCGCGGCCGTCGGAGGTGGTCCGGAGCATGTCGCGCACGTCGAACTCGGGCTCGCCGAAGAACCGCTCGGCGCCCTGCGACTCCAGCTCGATCATCTTGCGCAGCAATACCCCGGCGGTGGCGGAGGACATCCCGCCGTATTGCGCCAGAGCCGGCTTGCCCGCATCGGACGAGAGCCACTGCAACACCGCCCTGAGGTCGGCCAGATCGAGCAGCGGGAGCTCGGCGTCGTCGGCGTATTTGAAGACCATGGTCAGCACGCTGACCTGGGTGTCGTTGAGCGAGAGCACCTTTCCGAGGAGCAGCGGGCCGAACGAGCTGACCGTGGCCCGGAGCTGCACGCCGAGCGCGCCGGTGAGACTCACGAATTCCACGGGGATGCCGGCCGGCTTCCAGTCCCAGCCGACGTCGGCGGCGCGGCCGGCGACCTTGTCGTTCGCCGCACCGGGCATCGCGAGGCCGCTGAGGTCGCCTTTGACGTCGGCGACGAAGACCGGAACACCCGCCGCGGAGAGCTGTTCGGTGATGAGCTGAAGGGTCCTGGTTTTGCCGGTGCCGGTGGCGCCGGCGATGAGGCCGTGGCGGTTGAGGGTGGCGAGGGGAAGACGGACCTTGGGCTCCTGGTGCACCGTGGCACCCTCGAGCGCGGCGCCGAGGGTGACGGCGGGATCGGCAAAGCCGTAGCCGGCGGTCAGGGTATCGGTGAAGTTCGTGGCCATTGGTCCTCAGTGTGGCTAGAATCGGGAGAATGCTGTCATCCCGAGCGAAGCGCTCGGGATGACACCGAGCCAATCTGTTATCCAACTCCCCCCAGCACCGCCACCACCCGCTCCATCTCCCCTACCGTGTTGTACAGATGTGGGCTCAGCCGGATCGCTCCCTCTCGGAGGCTGGTGACGATTCGCGCGGCTTTGAGGCGTCGGTGGGCGTCGGCCACTTCCTCTGGGGCGAGGCAGACGATTCCGGAACCGCGATGGTCCCGGGGCGAAACGACACGGGTGCCCGTCCGATCGGCCCAGTCCAGCACCGGCCGGTGGAGGGTGGCCAGGTGTTCCCGGATGCGCTCGACTCCGACCTCCAGCAGGAGGCTCACGGAGGAGTTGAACCCGGCGAAGTCCTGGTAGGGCAGCGTCATCAGCTCGAATCGCCGGGCGTCGCCTCGCAGGGTGTCGTCGTACTGGGTGAGGCGGGTCAGGTCGTCGGTTCCCTCGAAGGCGAGCCAGCCGGTGATCGCCGGGTCCAGGGAGGGGATCAGCTCTCTCCGCACGTAGACGAATCCCGAGCCCCAGGGCGAGAGCAGCCACTTCTGGCCTCCACAGGCGAGGACGTCCACCTGGGTCCGCCCGAGATCCACCGGGACCTGTCCCACGCCCTGGATCGCGTCCACCACGAGCCAGGCTCCGGTCTCCCGGGTTGCGGCCGAGAGACGATCGAGGTCCACCAGGTACCCGTTGCTGAACTGCACCAGCGATACGGCCAGCGCTCGCACTCGTGGATCCCGGAGCCGCTCGAGCAGGCGCTCCTCATCGGGCCAGCCCTGTTCGGTCGCCGGCACCAGCTCGGTGGTGACGCCCGAGTCGGCGAGCCGGAGCCAGGGGTAAACGTTCGCGGGAAACTCCCTATCGCTCACCAGCACGATGTCGCCAGCCCCGAGCCGAAGGCCACGCGCGGCGATGCTCAGGCCGAAGCCGGTATTGATGGTGAGGCCGATCTCCTCCGCGCTCGCGCCGATCAGCCGGGCGGCGAGACGGCGGCTCTCGGCGAGCAGGCCGAAGAGCTCGCGGTCGGGAAGCTGGTATGGTGCGGCGCGGCGGCGGTTGAACTCCTCCAGCGCGAGACGGGTCCGCTCGGGTAGCGGGCCGATGCTGGCGTTGTTGAGGTAGACGGTTCCCTCGGTCCAGGGGAACTCGGCGGCGCGGAGAGCGGGAAGGTCGAGGGTGGAAGGGACGGTTGTGGTCATTCGAGCGGCCGGTCATCCCGAGGAAGCCAAGCGACCGAGGGATCTTGCCCGCTAAGCTCGAGCCATTCCCGAGCAAGATCCCTCGCTGCGCTCGGGATGACGCCCGTGGCGAGCAACCAAGGCACCACTTCCACCGCTCCCTCCGCAGCTTGGGACGCGCACCGTCTTGCACCGTGCGGGCACGGCCGGCGGCGCACGATTCTTGCGAACTCGTGTTGGTGTACACGTTACGCAGACAACCTTAACCGGGGCAAGCGAGTGACCCCCGACCGTCCATTCACCCTCGTCCTCAGCGGTGGCGGCCTCAAAGGGCTCGCCCACGTCGGTGTGCTGCGGGCGCTGGAGGAGCGGGGGCTGGTGCCCAGCCTGGTGGTCGGGTCGAGCATCGGTTCGCTGATCGGCGCGGCCTGGGCAGCCGGTGCGTCGGTGCGACAGATGCAGGATCGGGCCCTCGCCGTACGCCGGCGCGACGTGTTTCAGATGGCCCACACCGACATGGCGCTCCGGCGGCTCCTGGCACCCGCGCTCTACCGCCGCGAGCCGCTCGAAGCCCTGGTGCGCAGTCTGGTCGGCAGCATCACCTTCCGCGATCTCCCCCGCAGGCTCCTGGTCAGCACCACCGATCTTCAATCCGGCACGCAGGTGCTCTGGGGACTGCCCGGCCTCCTCGACACGCGGGTCGCCGACGCCGTCGTCGCCTCGTGCGCGCTGCCGGGAATCTTTCCTCCCCGGGTCATCAACGGCCGGGCGTACGTGGACGGCGCGGTGGTGGAGAACCTGCCGGTGCGGCTCGCCGCCACGCTGGGCGAAGGGCCGATCCTGGCCGTGAACGTCGGTTCCACCGGCGTGGTCCGCTCCGCCACCGAAACCGAGGGGTTCGCCGCCACCTACATCCGCGGACTCGAGATCGCCATGCAGACCCAGATCGAGGGACAGCTCCGCGCCTGGACCGGGCCGCCGCTGGTGCTGGTGCAGCCCCGGGTGGAGCACATCTCGATGTTCGCGTTCGACAAGACCGAGGAGCTGCTGGAGGCGGGGTACCGCTCCACGGTGCAGACGCTCGATCAGCTCGGCGGCCGCCTGGGTGCCATCGCCGGCGGAATGCATCCCACCCGGCGACTGAGGGTGCTGGTGGACGAGGAGCGCTGCGTGGGCTGCGGCACCTGCGTGGTGCAGGCGCCCAAGGTGTTCCGGCTGGATCCGCGCGGCAAGGCGGAAGTGCACACGCCGATCCAGACCTGGTCGCCGATCGACGGCGCCTATCTCCTCAGTTGCCCCACCTACGCCATCAGCGTGCGCCCGGAGGATTCGGCGGCGTAATCTGGAAGATGAAAACGGCCGGGCTCCGCTGCTTGACCGGCAGGAAGTTGCGCAGCGGGTTCTTGTAGGACCGGTGCAGCCGCACCTTGCCCGACGGACCCAGCGCCCGCTTCAGGGCCACCTCGTCGTAGAAGCGCTTCTGTTCCGCCTCGGCCGGCGCCTGCCCGACGGCCGCCGTGCCCACCACCGATCCACCAGCCGCGAGGTAGCCCACCAGCTCCCGGACCAGCGCCGAATCGTCCTCCACCTGCTCCAATACTTCGCTGCAGTAGATCAGATCGAACTGTCCCGGCCCCGGTGGCACCGTGGTGAATACCGGCCGTGCGGTCGGTCCCCGGAAGCGCTTGGCCTGGGCGATGGCGGCGGGCGAGATGTCGTAGCCCACCGAGGTTCCGCCGAGCTGCTGAAGTCGCAGGGTGAACACTCCGTCCATGCAGCCGAAGTCGAGGGCCCGCTTTCCCTCGGGAGGAAACCGGCGAAGGAGCGCCCGCTGCCGCCAGTCGAGGTGGGTAAGCCGCCAGTCGAGGTCGAGCGCCCGAGGCCCCTGGCTCTCGACCCACTGCCGGTACTGACGATCGTACTCGTCGGCGGCGGCGGCGGGTAGGACGATGTGCGGCATCAGAACGCTGCCTCCCGCGCGGCGCCGGCCCCGACCTCTTGCCCGATCCGGACGAGGTCCCCGGCGACGCGGTCCCAGTTGTAGTACTCCTCGACCGCGCGGCGGCCCGCGCCGCCCAGCCGGCGCCGGAGTCCGCCGTCGTCGAGCAGCCGGCGCAGTGCCGCCGCGACCGCTTCCGGCCGCTCGGCGTCGACCAGGAGGCCCGTCTCACCGTCCCGCACTCCTTCGGGAATGCCACCGCTCCGGCCGGCCACGACCGGGATTCCGCAGGCCGATGCCTCGGCGAGGGAGATCCCGAAGCCTTCCACCCGCTGCTCCATCAACCGCGACACGCCGAGGTAGATCTCGGCGGTGTTGTAGAGCGCGGGGAGATCGCCGTCGGGGACGTCGGTGAGGAACCTCACCCGGTCGGCCACGCCGAGCGCACGCGCTTCCTGCTCCAGCCACTCGCGCTCCTCGCCCTGGCCCACCACAGCGTAGCGGAGGTCCGGGTACCTGTCGCGGAGGGACGCAAGGGCCCTGAGCGCGGTGTCGATCCCCTTGTGCCGGGTGAGCCGGGCAACCGACATGAGCCAGCGGCCTTCGCCGAGCCCGTAGCGCTCCCGGACCCCTCGCGTATCGAGCCCGGGGCGGAAGAACTCGTGGTCGGCCCCGAGCGGAACCACCCGCACCTGCTCTGGCGCGCACTCGATCTCCAGCTCGCCCAGCAGGGTGACGCAGCAGTCGCGAGTCCACCGGCTGTTGGCGACGAGCACTGTCGCGGAGGAGAGCAGCGCGCGTGCGGTCCGGCGCTTCATCTCCGACTGATGCACCTGGTGCTGCAGGATCAGCAGGTCGCCACCGTGGAGCAGGATGCCGAACGGCGTGCCGACCCGCTCCATCGTCCAACGGGCCGGATAGGCGGCGGGCTTGATGTTGCCGCACCAGATGAACTCGGCGCCGGTGCTCCGCGCCAGCACCGCTGCCCGGCGGGACCAGAGGAGGATTCCCTGGATGGTTCGGAGGCGCTGGGCCGAAATCGGGAGCCGGTCGACCTGATTGGGAAACGCGACGTCAACGGCCGGGGCGTCGGGGTGCTGGCCGGTAGACACGACCAGACCACCGGGCGGATATCGCTTGGCCAGCTCAGCCATCCACCGAGCGATCCCGCCGCCGATCGGGGGAAAGTCGTAGGTGAGGAGCAGGTGAGGCGCCATTGGCACAATCTACTCAGGTCGCGGCGTCGCCCCCACCACCTGCCCGATCCCGCGCTCGTGCCGTTTCCGGCCGGGTATCCCCGTCACGGGCAGGGTCACCGCTCCGGCGCCTTCATGCGGCCCACCTGTGCAAACAGATCGGCCAGGCGGTCGTTCAGCATCTCGATGTCATATTCCCGCCCGATGCGCGCGCGACCTGCGAGTCCCATCGCGACCCAGCGCTCGGGAGTTCGGGCGAGACTGCCTAGCGCGCTCGCCAGGGCCCCCGGATCCCGTTCTGGGACGAGCAAGCCCGACACGCCGTCTTCGACGAGCTCGGGGATCCCGGCGTGGCGGGTGGCGACGACCGGCATGCCGGCAGCCATCGCTTCCTTGAGCACATTGGGGATCCCCTCCTCATCGGCGTCTCCGGCGGTGACACTCGCCTGCACCAGAACGTGCGCGCGATCCAGTTGGGCTCGCACCTGTGCCTGCGTCTGCCACCCGTGGAGTCGCACTCGGTCGGCAATGCCCAGCCGCTCGACATCGCGCGCCAACGACTCACGGAGCGGGCCCTCGCCGACCACCTCGTACTCGACTGGGATTCGGGCGTCGGTGAGCGCTTTGACGGCGTGGAGGACGTACGCGATCCCCTTCTTCTCTACCAGGCGGGCGACTGTGACCAACCGCAAGCTGCCGCCGGAGGCGGGCCGGCGCTCGCGATAGGGCCAGTGCCGGAGGTCGATCCCGGTGCGGTGCACGACGACACGTTCCGGCGGTGCGCCCATGTCGATCACCCGACGGGCCAAGAAATCGCAGACGGGAAGGAAGAGATCGCCGAAGCGGAAGGTAGCGGCGTACACGCCCGGGCCGCGCCGGGCAACGTACTTCGTAGTGTCGGCGCCGCGAAAAGCTACTACCAGACGGCCGTTGAGAGCGCCCAGGCGACGGAGTCGGAGCGCGTGGGGTGCGTCTTGACCGAATGCACAGTAGCAGACGTCGTAGTGGCGGGGTGGTAG
>JACCSE010000126.1 GCA_013813145.1 Gemmatimonadales bacterium | reverse complement strand
GGTGATGATAGGGGGGCAGGGGGGCAGCGGGGCAGAGGGACAGCTAGAACACTCTGTCATCCCGAGCGGAGCGAGGGATCTTCTCACCCGGGGTTCGATACCCGCGGTCAAGATCCCTCGCTCCGCTCGGGATGACAGCCGGCGGGCCGATGTCGCTCCAGCAGGCGCAGGCCTTGCCGCCCCGCTGACCTGCAATCGCTGCGGCTTTCAAGTCCCGTCCCACCCGTCCGGCTGTAAATGTCCCTGCCGTAACTGCGGTACGGTCTACCCGCTGGGAGACTGCTCTGACTGAGCGGGCCGCGGCCGGGATCCTCGATCTCGAGCCCGTGGCCACGCCCGCGCCGGTGGACATCGCCGGCATGGTCGAGCTCCCCCGGCGACTCCGGCCGGGCGCGGAGCTCGGCGTGCTGGACATCAGCGAGTTCTTCGGCGAGACGACCGGAGGCGTGCGTACCTACCTACTGGAGAAGGCGCGCTACGTGCAGAAGCGTCCCCACCTGCGGCAGGTGCTCGTGGTGCCCGGCGCCGAAGACGAGATCCTCGAGGCCGGAGGCGTGCGCTGCTACCGGCTCCGAGGCGCGCCGATCCCGACCCAGAAGCCGTACCGCTTCATGCTCGCGACCCGCTCGACCAGCCGCATCGTCGCCCACGAGCGGCCGTCGCTCATCGAAGTCGGGAGTGCCTGGTGCGCGCCTTGGCTGGTGCATCTGGCCAGGCGGCGACTGAACGTTCCGGCGGTCTGGTTCTATCACAGCAACTTTCCCAGGATCATCGCTCCGCGCCCATCCACCGCGGGCTACGCGCGGCTCGCGGCCAGTGCGCTGGCCTGGCGCTACGTCCGGCGTCTCGGAAGGATGGTGCAAGCCACCGTCGCCCCCAGTCGCGCGGTGGTGCGCGAGCTGGAGAACGCTGGCCTCGACCACGTGGTCCACGTGCCGCTCGGCGTGGACCTCGACCGGTTTCATCCCGGGCGCCGGGAGCGTGCCGCCGAGACCCGCGCGCGAGCCGGGCTTCCCGGAGGCCCGCTCGCGCTCTACGTGGGACGGATGGCCGGCGAGAAGGACATCGATCTGGTGCTGGGCGCGTGGGCCGAGGTGGAGCGCCGGACCGGCGCCCGGCTGGTGCTCGTCGGCGACGGTCCCGCCCGCCGCTCGCTCCAGCGGGCACCGGGTGCCGACCGGGCGATCTGGGTCGCCTACGAGCGTGACCGCGACCGTCTGGCCGACCTCTACGCCGCGGTGAATCTCTACGTCGCGCCGGGCCCGGCCGAGACCTTCGGACTCGCGTCTCTCGAAGCGCTGTCGAGCGGGCTGCCCATTCTCACTGTCGATCAGGGCGGGGTGGCGGAGACGGTCCAGCATTCCGGGGCGGGCCGGCTCTACGCTTCCGGCGATCGCGCCCACCTCACTGAGATGGCCGTCGCGCTGCTGGGCGAGGATCTCCTGGCGCTGGGCGCGATCGGCCGCCGGTACGCGGAAACCCATCACGGCTGGGACACGGTGTTCGACCGGCTGTTCGGGGTCTATCGCTCGCTCACCGCCCGGTGACGTGGGCCTCCCCGCTACCGACACTCGAAGCGCATCTCGTCTGTCTGACCCTGGTCGCTCTCGATCTCCTGGCTCGCGCGGTGCGGATTCAGCTCCTGGTTCGCGGCCTGGGCCACCGGCTTTCCCTGTGGGATGCGTTCGCCCTCAACAACTACGGCGACGCGGCCTCCGCCCTGACTCCGCTGCGCCTTGGCGGCGAGCCCGCGCGGCTCGCCGGCCTCTTGCGAAGCGGAGTCCCCGCCGCCGCCGCGTTCGTCGCGATCAGTCTGGAGGTACTCGCCGGGTGGCCGGTCGTGATCGTGGCAGCGGGATGGCTGATCTGGCGGTATGCGCCCGAATGGTGGGCGGAGGCGGGGCCGCGGCTGGGTGCGGCGGTCGTAGACGCATGGCCCTGGGTCCTGGCGGTGGGTATCGCGAGCCTCCTGGCCTGGGGGTACGCCCGCCGCGGAGTCGCGTCGCCGGCCACGAGGCAAGTGCGCCGGCCGATCCAACGGGTGTTGGTGTACTGGCGGCGGATGCCGGCCGGGATCCTTCTTGCCACCGTCCCGTTCACCTTCCTGAACCTGGCGACGCGGGTCGCGATCCTGCCCGTCCTGACGCTCACCCTTCCGGATCCTCTACCGCTGGGCCCCGTGGCAGTCGGCTCCTTCGCGCTGCTGTACAGCCAGCTCATCCTGCCCACGCCGTCGGGCGCCGGGGCCGTCGATCTGGGTTTCCTCAGCGGTGCGGCCGGCGAACTGGGCGGCGATGAGGGCCTGCTGCTCTTCGCCTGGCGGATGTACACCAATGGCATCGGAGTGCTGCTGGGGGTGTCGCTGGCGGGGCACATCTTCGGCTGGCCCGCGCTCCGGGCGCTAGCGCGGCGGTGGCGCGATCGCCACTAGCATCACGCTCCGCTCCAACGCCTCTGCCACGCCGTGGGGCAGGTCGGCGGGAGCCCACACTATGGTGCCGGGTCCCACCTCCCGGGTCTCCTCCCCGACCGTCATCCGCGCCCGGCCGGAGAGGATCAGGTAGAACTTGTCGGCCCCGGCATGCACGTGCACCCGCTGCGATTGGCCGACCTCGAAGCAGTTGAGCCCGACGAACAGCCGCTCGCCACCAAACAGGTCTACCTTGGACATCTTGTCCGAGTCGAACGCTGCGACGTGATCCGCCTGCAGAAAAAATAGGGTGGTCATCTATCCTCCAGGACTGTTGACCGAGCGTTAGCAGGTTGCTGAAAAGTTCATCGATAGGACGCGATTGCTCCTCGGCGGTGGCGGCGCACCGGGCGGACACCCGGCTCAGCCCCACTCTGGGCGTCTATCGTGGGCCCGCTCGGCATCCTGCCCCGCGA
>JACCSE010000095.1 GCA_013813145.1 Gemmatimonadales bacterium | reverse complement strand
GGCACAGAGGACACGAGGGCACAGAGAAAAGCAAAGGACTTTGTGGGTGTGCTGTCACCCCATCAGTTGCAGTTCTCTGTGCCCTCGGTGTCCTCTGTGCCTCTGTGGTAAAATTTGAGTCAGCCGGGAGGACCGAGATGACCGAGCAGGCGAAGCTGGTCCAGCGCACCTATCTGTTGCTGACCCTGCTGTCTACCCTGGCGGCATCCTTCATCTGGGGGATCAACACCCTCTTTCTGCTCGACGCCGGCCTCAACAACGCCGAGGCGTTCGCCGCCAACGCCTTCTTTACGGCGGGGATGGTGATCTTCGAGATTCCGACGGGGGTGGTGGCGGATACCTGGGGCAGGCGGACGTCCTACCTGCTCGGCGCCGCGACGCTGCTGGTCTCGACGCTGGTGTACTTCGCCATGTGGCGAGCGCATGCGCCGCTCTGGGGTTGGGCGATCGCATCCGTCTTCATCGGTCTCGGGTTCACCTTCTTCTCCGGCGCGACTGAGGCGTGGCTGGTGGACGCGCTCGCCTTCAGCGGCTTCAAAGAGAACCTGGAGTCGGTGCTCGCCCGAGGCCAGATCGTAGGCGGCGCGGCCATGCTCACCGGCTCGGTTGCCGGCGGGTTCGTCGCCCAGATGACCAGCCTGGGCGTACCCTACATCCTCCGGTCGATTCTGCTCGGGCTCACCCTCGTGGCGGCGTTCTTTCTGATGCGGGATCTCGGGTTTTCGCCCGACCGGGGGAAGCGCCCGCTGGACGAAGTGCGGAGAGTGTTGCGGGCCTCACTCGACAACGGATGGCGTAACCCTCCGGCGCGTTGGCTGATGCTGGCCGCGTTCTGCGCCGGAGGCGTGGACATCTTCGCCTTCTACGCGCTGCAACCCTATCTGCTCGAGCTCTACGGGGACCAGCGCGCGTTCGGGATCGCGGGGCTGGCGGCAGCCATCGTCGCCGGGACCGAGATGGTCGCGGGGGTGACCGCCCCGCTGGTGCGCCGCTGGTTCGCCCGGCGCACCCACGCACTGATCCTCGCCTCGCTGGCCGGCAGCGCCTCCCTGGCCCTGATCGGATGGACGTCGAGTTTTCCGGTGGCGATCGCCCTGCTGGTGGTGTGGGGGATGACCTTCTCCGTCAGTGTCCCCATCCGGCAGGCATATCTCAACGGCATCATTCCTTCCGCCCAGCGCGCGACCGTCCTGTCGTTCGACAACCTGATGGCGTCCGCCGGGGGCGTGGCGGCCCAGCCGGCGCTCGGAAGGGTGGCCGACGTCAGCGGCTACTCCTCGGCCTACCTGGTGAGCGCCGCCATTCAGATGACGGCGCTCCCTTTCCTGCTGTTGGCCCGGCGCCAGGATGCGCCTTCGGACCGGATCGAGGAGTGAGGGCTCCTCGCTGCTTCAGAAGGTGATTTTCAGGATCCTGCCTTCCGTTCCCACCAGCCAGCCGACCTCGCTATTGGCGAAGGCCACGGCCCAGTAGTCCCTCACTCCACGCAACCGGGTCCACGCAGCTCCCTCATCCTCCGACCAGGCCGCGCCTCCGGGGCCGGTGACCACCACCCTCTTGTTGAACGGTCCCTGGTCGTGCCCGGCGGCATAACTCAATCCATAGGCTGCGCCGGGAAACGGCGCATTGGCGGCGAGGGTCCAGGTCTTTCCGCCGTCACTGGAGACCGCGACGTTCCTCGACCGGGTGTCCGGGTGGTCCAAGTCTCCGCCGGCGAGAATGCCATGCTGCGCGTCGCGGAACGCCACCGTGAACACGCCTGAAGCCGGCGTGCCCTGCACGATGGGTGTCTCGTAGGCCCGCCAGGAGTCGCCCCCATCGGTCGTGGCGAGGATTCGGGCCTTCTCCGCACCTCCGGTCGCGATCCAGGCCCGATCGTTCCCTTGAGTCGCGACGCAGGTTCCGCTCGCGGCGAACGCCGCCTCGCCCTCCTGGGCGGCCGGCAGCCGGTCGCCGATATCGGGCCAGAAACGGCCGTTCACGGTCCGGCGCACCGGGAACCGGCCGTCCACCGCGTCGGCCATGACGATGCCACGGTCCGGGGTCCAGAACGCGAAGCAGTCGTAGAACGCCGCGGGGTCGCGGTTCTTGAACTGGAGCTTCCAGGTCCGGCCGCCATCGACGGTGTGATAGATCCGCGCGTCCTCACCGGTGCCGGCCGAGAGGAGGTAGGCCTCTTGGCCGCTTACCGCTTCGACGTCGCGGAACTGGAGGGCCTCCGCTCCCGGCACCACGCCGGGCCGCCAGGTCTGGCCACCGTTCCGGGTGACGGTGTACGTCCCGCCCACCCCGCTCGCCCAAGCCACCAGTCCGCTGACCGGGCTGATCGCCTGAAGCCGGTTGGTGGTCCCGCTGTGCTGCTCGTGCAGCGTCGGTGCGCCGGCATCCTGGGCCGCAGCGGCGGAAGCGGGGGATGTGGGTGAGGCGCGGGTCGGCTCGGACGTGTCGGTGCAGGCGATGGTGAGGGCGAGGAGCAGCCCGGTTAGCGCGGTGGTACCTGAAAGAGCATGGGGCATACGATTCTCCGAATGGCAGGTGACCTCCAGACCACCGGACCACGCTATTGCAGGCGCTCGGAACCCGCAAGGCTGGCTCCCGCCCCGCAGTCTGGCATCCTGCCGCCACCCGCTCTAACGTTCCCATTTCGTCCCCCCATCTTCGGTCCTCGAGGCAGGCCCATTGTCCTGGCAGGCGCGCCGCACCGCTCCCCCTGACCTCAGCGTGATCGAGCCCGATGCATTCGTGAGCTCGGCCGCTCGCCGGCTGAGCCTCGAGATCCGGGGCGTCCTGGACACCCAGGAACGCTGCTCGCTCGCCCTGTCGGGGGGCTCGACACCGCGGCCGATCTACCGGCGGCTGGCGGACGAGTTACCTGGTCGTGACCTCTGGAGTCGCATCGACGTGTTCTTCGGCGACGAGCGCTGCGTCCCGCCCGACGATCCGGCGAGCAATTATCGGATGGTGAAGGAGGCGCTGCTCGACCGGGTACCCATCGACCCGGCGCAGGTCCACCGGATGGAGGGAGAGCGAACCGACCGGGACGCGGCCGCGCGGACCTACGAGGCGATTCTTCCCGACCGGCTCGACCTCCTGGTCCTCGGACTGGGGGCCGACGGGCACACCGCCTCGCTCTTCCCCGGCGGGCCGGCGCTCGCCGAAACCCGCCGCCGAGTGCTTCCGGTCCGGGGGCCGGGGGCGCAGCTCGACCGCCTGACGATCACGCCGCCGGTGATCCTCGATGCACGGCTGACGTGCGTGCTCGTCGCTGGCGGGGACAAGGCGGATGCGCTGGCCCGCGCGATCTCGGGCCCGTTCGCTCCGGAAGACACCCCGGGTCAGTTGGCGCGGTCCGGGCTCTGGCTCGCGGACACCGCGGCCGCCGCCCGCCTCGAGGCGCGGCGCCGATGACCCGGCCGGTCCTTGCCGGGGACACCCGGGGGAACCAATGCGCGGCTCGCCCTCGTTCATGTGGAAGGGGCAGTGGGGGCGCGGATCGTCCACGAAACCCGCCACCCCAGCTCGACCGCGCCCAGCCTGGCGCATTCCGAGCATACCATCCTCACGGAGGATGTCGCACTCTACGGCGCCGCGGCGGTCGCGGCCCGCACTCTGAGGGAATAGTCGAGAGGATCGAGATGGCAAACAGTATCGCTCCCGCAACCCAGTCGCTGGAACAGCTTTGCATCGACACCATCCGCACCCTGTCCATGGACGCGGTCCAGCGGGCGGACTCCGGGCATCCCGGCACTCCGATGGCGCTGGCGCCGCTGGCCTACCTGCTCTTTACCCGGCATCTTCGCCACAATCCGGCCAACCCGCTGTGGATGGACCGCGACCGGTTCGTGCTCTCGGCGGGGCACGCGTCGATGCTGCTCTACAGCGTGCTCTACCTCTCGGGCTACGACCTGTCGCTCGACGATCTCAAGCAGTTCCGCCAGTGGGACAGCCGGACGCCGGGCCATCCCGAGCACGGCATCACGCCCGGTGTCGAGACTACAACCGGGCCGCTGGGCCAGGGAGTGGGCAACGCGGTCGGGTTCGCGATCGCGGAGGCGCACCTGGCGGCGGTCTTCGACGGCGGCGGCCATCGGCCGGTGGACCACCACACGTATTTCATCGCCAGCGACGGCGACATCATGGAGGGCGTTTCTCACGAGGCGGCGTCGCTCGCGGGGCATCTGCGACTGGGGAAGCTCATCGGCTTCTACGACAACAATCACATCACTATCGAGGGCGACACCGATCTCGCCTTCGATGAGGACGTCGGCGCCCGCTACGAGGCGTACGGCTGGCAGGTTCAGCACGTGGAGGACGGGAACGACCTCGAGGCGCTCGACCGAGCGATCGGCGCGGCCAAGGCGGCCTCCGACCGGCCATCGCTGGTGGTGGTGCGGACCCACATCGCCTATGGCAGCCCGAACAAGGTCGACACCGCCGGCGCGCACGGCTCCCCGCTCGGCGAAGACGAGATCCGGCTCACCAAGCAGGCGCTCGGCTGGCCTTCCGCCGAGCCCTTCTTCGTCCCGGACGACGCGCTCGCCGAATGGCGCAAGTGCCGGGACCGTGGTGCCGAGCTGGAGGCGGAATGGCAGCGGCGCTACGATGCCTTCCGGGCCGCTCGACCGGACCGTGCGACGGAGCTGGAGCGGCGCAATCGGGGCGAGCTGCCGGGCGGGTGGGACGCCGGCATTCCCAGCTTTCCCCCCGGGAAGCCGGTCGCGACCCGGAACGCGTCGGAAAAGGTGCTCAACGCCATCGCGGCGCGGCTGCCCGAGCTGATGGGGGGCGCCGCCGATCTCGCCCCGTCCACCAAGACGCTGATCAAGGACGCCGGCGACTTCGCGGCCGGCAACTATGCCGGGCGCAACATGCACTTCGGCATCCGGGAGCACGGGATGGGGACGGTGCTCAACGGGATGGCGCTGCACGGCGGGATTCTTCCCTACGGCGCCACCTTCCTCATCTTCTCCGACTACATGCGGCCGCCGATCCGGCTCGCCTCGTTGATGGAACGGCAGGTGATCTACGTCTTCACTCACGATTCGATCGGACTGGGCGAGGACGGCCCCACCCATCAGCCGATCGAGATGCTGGCACTCCTGCGCGCCATCCCGCACCTGACGGTTCTCCGCCCGGCCGATGCCAACGAGACCGCCGAAGCGTGGCGGGTAGCGATCGGTCACCGGCACGGCCCGGTGGCGCTGGCACTCAGCCGGCAGAACCTCGCCGTGTTCGACCGTGCAAACCTCGGCGCCGCCTCGGGGGTAGCCAGGGGAGCGTACATCCTGTCGGAGGCCGAGGGAGGCAAGCCCGAGGTCATTCTGCTGGCGAGCGGCTCGGAGGTCGAGATCGTGCTGGCGGCGCAGGACAAGCTCGCCGCGCGGGAACTGCCCGCGCGGGTCGTCAGCGTGCCGAGCCTCGAGCTCTTCGCCCGGGAGCCGGAGAGCTACCGCGACGAAGTGCTGCCACCCAGCATCCGGCGGCGGGTCGCGGTCGAGGCGGCGCACCCGATGCCGTGGTATCGTTGGGTTGGAGATCAGGGCGAGGTCATCGGCCTCACCCGCTTCGGCGCGTCCGCGCCCTACGAACGAATCTATCGAGAGCTGGGCTTCACCCCCGACGCCGTGGTGGCGCGGGTCGAGCGGCTCCTCGGAAGGGAGGCATAGATGACCACAACGTCCACCATCACCGGCTCGCGCATGCCGGCGCTCCTGGAATTGGGGCAGAGCGTCTGGCTCGACTACCTCCGTCGCGGCATGCTCCGCTCCGGGGAGCTGGCGGAGTTGATCGCCGCCGGGCTGAGGGGCATGACGTCCAACCCCACCATCTTCGAAGCGGCGATCGGGGGCAGCACCGACTACGACGACGTGCTCGCGCGCGAGGCGGGCTCCAGCCGGTCCGACGCGGACGTGTTCGAGGCGATCGCGGTGGAGGACGTGCGTGCCGCCGCTGACCTCTTCCGCCCGGTCTACGCGCACTCGAACGGGGCGGACGGCTTCGTTTCCCTGGAGGTCTCGCCGGGGGTCGCGCTCGACACGGCGGGCACCATCGCCGAGGCGGAGCGGCTCTGGGCGGCGGTGGACCGGCCCAACGTCATGATCAAGATTCCCGGCACCCGGGAGGGCTGGCCGGCCATCGAGCGCTGCCTCACCAACGGGATCAACATCAACATCACTCTGCTTTTTTCGGTCGAGTACTACCGCAAGGTGGCGGAGGCGTATCTCGCCGCATTGGAAGCGCGGGAATCGAAGGGTGAGCCGCTCGACCGCCTCGCCTCGGTGGCGTCGTTCTTCGTGAGCCGGGTGGACACCGAGGTCGACGCCCGGCTGGCCCGGATCGGTGAGCCGGGAGCGCAGGAGCTGGCCGGCGCCATCGGGGTCGCCAACGCGCGACTGGCCTACGCGACGTTCGAGGAGATCACCGGGAGCGGCCGCTGGCGCCGGCTGGCCGCGAAGGGTGCCAAGCTGCAGCGGCCGCTCTGGGCCAGCACCGGCACCAAGAACCCGGCATACTCCGACGTGCTCTACCTCGACGAGCTGATCGGCCGGGACACGGTCAACACCGTGCCCCCCGAGACCCTGCGAAAGTTCGAGGACCACGGCACCGTGGCCCCGACGCTCGCCGGGCATGAGGCGGACGCGCGGAAGCGGATGGAGCACCTGGCCCGACTGGGGGTGGATTTCAACGACGTGACCCGGGTGCTCGAAACCGAAGGTATCGAGAAATTCGCGAAGTCGTACGCCTCGCTCATCGGCACCATCCGGGAGAAGCGGGAGGCGCTCAGGAAGGGCGGCGCCTCCGCCAGGTGAGCATCAGCCATCTCTTCTTCGACGTCGGCGGGGTGCTGGGCACCGATGGATGGAGCACCCCGCAGCGGCGCATGGCGATGGAGCACTTCGGGCTGGATGCCGCCGAGTTCGAGCGGCAGCATCGGGACGCGGTCGGCACCTTCGAGCAGGGACGGATGACGCTCGACGAGTACCTCGACTCCACAGTGTTCTACCGGGACCGGGATTTCAGCCGGGAGGCGTTCGTCGAGCTCATGCTGGCGGAGAGCCGGCCCAACGCGGCGACGATCGCTCTGGCCCGGCGGCTCGCGGAGGGCGGGAAGTACCGGATGATGACGCTCAACAACGAATCGCTGGAGCTCAATCTGCATCGCATCCGGCAGTTCGGACTGCGCGACATGTTCGAGGCATTCTTCAGCTCCTGCTGGCTGGGCGTCACCAAGCCATCGCGGCGGTTCTACGAGCTGGCGCTGGGCATCTCGCAGGCGACACCGGAGCGGGCGTTGTTCATCGACGATCGAGAGCCCAATCTCATGCCGGCGCGGGCCCTCGGGATGCGAACCATTCACTTCACGGCGGCCGACCAGCTCGCCGGGCAACTGGCGGCGCTCGGCGTGGCGGTCTGACGAGGGAAGCTGGCGACTTCCGCGGCCCGTCGGCTGTATGCGCGGGGTAGACGGACCGCGCGATCTCAATCGGGTGAGGGCCTGCTCTCGACGCCGGGCTTTAGAAACTGCCCCCCGATGAAGGCGCCCGGAATGGCCACCAGCAGACCGCTGCCTACTGCGCAGCCCACGCCGCACAGCGAGTAGAGCCATAGACCCCCGCCGACCCCGCCGACGACACCCCCAATGAGTGCTCCCTCCTTCCAGTAGGTCGGCCGGATGAGTCGCGGAACGCTGTCTCCCTTTTCTGCGAGCGGTGCGGAGCGGAGTGCTGGCGTGGGCGGCCTAGCGCCGAAAAGCACCGAGGCGGCCGGCGCTGCCCACGGACTTGAGAGACCCCGGGCATGGGGGCAACGGTCAGACCGAAGAGCAGGAGCAGAGCCATACGCAAGGGGCACCTCTGGGATGAGGACGCTTCACAGTGTCGGCGCTGCGTGACCCACTCGTGACCCCAC